>CAKTZK010000020.1 GCA_934635515.1 uncultured Oscillospiraceae bacterium | reverse complement strand
GCATGGCGGAGGAACTGGGCCACACCGTTATCGCCCCCCATGGGTCCCTGGTCCCTCTGGTGAGCAGTGATGCCTGCTGTGGGAAAATGCAGGGTCTGGCCCTTAAAAATGTGCAGCTTACGGCGCTGAATGAGAAAAATAAGGTGGTGTTCAGCGAATTTGGCGAGATGCTGTTTACCCATTTCGGCGTGTCTGGCCCCTTGGTGCTGTCGGCCAGTGCCCATCTGCGGGACTGGGACAAGCACACCTATCGTCTGCGTATCGACCTGAAGCCTGCCCTTTCGGAGGAAAAGCTGGAGGAGCGGCTTTTGCGGGAGCTGCGGGAGCAGAGCAACCGGAACATGGAAAATGTGCTTCTGTCTCTGCTGCCCCATAGTATGGTCCCGGTGATGTGCAGTCGGCTGCATATTTCCCCGGAGCTGAAGGCAAACTCCCTGAAGAAGGAGCAGCGCCGGGCGCTTTTGCAGGAGCTGAAGCATTTTACACTGCCCGTTTCGGGCCCCAGGCCCGTGGCGGAGGCCATCGTTACCTCCGGCGGCGTAAAGGTGGGAGAGGTAAATCCCGGCACGATGGAGTCAAAGCTGGTGGGCGGCTTGTATTTTGCCGGTGAGATTCTGGATGTGGACGCCTATACAGGCGGATTTAATTTGCAGATCGCCTGGTCTACAGGTCGGGCGGCAGGCCTATCCGCCGCAAAGGAAGAAGGAGAGAGATAAATTATGAACCGTATTTATTCCGTGGCTGTAGACGGCCCCTCGGGCGCGGGAAAAAGCACCCTGAGCAAGGAGGTGGCAAAGGAGCTTGGCATCGTGTATGTGGATACCGGCGCCATCTACCGCACCATCGGATACTATATTTTTGCCCGGGGCATCGACCCCAAGGATGAGACGGCTGTGGCGGCGGCTCTGCCGGATATTCAGGTGGACATGCGCTACGGAGCGGATGGGCTGCAGCGGATGTATCTGGGCGGGGAGGATGTGACCACCCAGATCCGTCTGCCGGAGATATCCATGTACGCCTCGGCGGTGTCGGCGATCCCGGCGGTGCGGGCCTTTTTGCTGGAGATGCAGCGGGACATGGCCCGGCGCAGCAGCGTTATTATGGACGGGCGGGACATCGGCACCGTGGTGCTGCCGGAGGCGCAGGTGAAGATTTTCCTCTGCGCCGATGTGCAGGTCAGGGCAAAGCGCCGGACCCTGGAGCTGGAGCAGCGGGGCACGCCCAAGCCATACGAGCAGGTCCTGGAGGAAATGGAGCAGCGGGACTGGGCGGACAGCCATCGGGCGGCCGCACCCCTGCGTCCGGCGGAGGATGCCGTGATCGTGGACACCACGGATATGGACTTCGCCCAGAGTAAAGAGGCGATCTTACAGGTGATCAGGAGGCGGACGCAGCCATGAGCAGCAGATATTACGCCAGAGCATACGATATTTTGGCCCCTATGGCCACGTTCCTGCACCCTATCCGGGTGGAGGGACTGGAGAATATTCCCAAGGATGAGCCGGTGGTACTGTGCCCCAACCACAGCAGCAACTGGGACCCGATCCTGCTTATATGCGCCCTGGGCCGGGAGGCCAATTTGCGCATTATGGGGAAAAACCAGCTCTTTAAAATTCCCATTCTGCGTACCTTCCTGCGGAAGATGGGCGTTTTCCCGGTGGACCGGGGCAACTCGGACATTGGCGCGGTGAAAAATTCTATCCAGGCACTGAGGGACGGATCGATGCTTCTGGTGTTTCCCGAGGGGACCCGGGTGCGAGGTAAGAAAAAAGACGTCCGGCCCAAGGGCGGCATCGCTATGATCGCCATTCGGTCGGGTGCCAAGCTGCTGCCGGTGTATATCGGGGTGAAAAAGCGGCTGTTTTCCAAGGTACCCATCCTTTTCGGCAAGCCCTTTGACCCAGAGTATACAGGCCGCAAGGGCACGGCGGAGGAATACCGGGCCAACGCGGACGAGGTGATGCGCCGGGCTTACGAGCTGGGAGGTGCACCATGCAGGTAAAGGTTGCCAAGAGCGCCGGGTTTTGCTACGGCGTGAAGCGGGCCGTGGATATGGCCCGGGAAACTGCGCAGAAATGTGAGCATAGCGTGATGCTGGGCAGCATCATCCATAACGCCAATGTTGTGGCGGAGCTGGAGGCCTTGGGGATGCGCAAGGCGGAGTCCTTAGACCAGGTGCAGCCCGGAGAGACGGTGGTCATTCGCTCCCACGGGGAGAGAAAAGAGGTTTTTGAGAGGCTGGCGGCTATGGGCGCGGAGTGCGTCAATGCCACCTGTCCCAATGTGCTGCGCATCCAGCAGCTGGTGGCCCAGGCCCAGGAGGAGGGGAGGACACCCCTTATCATCGGGGAAACGCACCACCCGGAGGTGATGGGCGCGGCCAGCTGGTCGGAGCGTTCGGTGATCCTGCCGGGGCCGGCGGAGCTGGAGGGTTGGCTGAATGAGGAGCCGTCGCGGCGGGATCTGCCCTTTACGGCAGCGGCCCAGACCACCTGCGTGCAGACAATTTGGGAAAGTTCAAAAGAAATTTTAAAAAAACAATGTACAAATGTAAAAATCTTTGATACAATATGTAATGCTACGCATAGGCGTCAATCTGAAGCGGCCGAATTGGCCGCCCAGGTGGATGTTATGGTCGTTGTTGGAGACCGGAAAAGTGCCAATACCAAGCATTTAGCAGAGATTTGCAGGGAGAAATGCGGACGGGTCGTTCAGATCGAGCGGGCCGGTGAGCTCTCGTCAGACCTTTTTGAAGGATGTCTTGTGGCAGGTCTAACGGCCGGCGCGTCTACGCCTGCGGGCATCATTAAGGAGGTATATACAACGATGAGCGAAGAAATCAAGAACATGGAATCCAACGAGGAGAGCTTTGAGGAACTGCTGGAAAAATCTTTTAAGACTTTAAATACAGGAGAGAAGGTAACCGGTATCGTGACGGCTGTCGGCCCCACCGAGGTCCAGGTGGATCTGGGCTGCAAGCAGGCGGGCTATATTGCCGTGGATGAGCTGAGCGCTGATCCCAATGTGAAGCCCGAGGATGTGGTGAAGGTCGGCGACGAGATCGAGACCTACATCATCCGCGTCAACGATGTGGAAGGCTACGCCATGCTCTCCAAGAAGCGTCTGGACGCTGTGAAGGTCTGGGAGGACATCGAGGTCGCCCGGGAGAACAAGACCACCCTGGAGGGTAAGGTCACCGAGGAGAACAAGGGCGGCATCGTCGTCAATGTCAAGGGTGTGCGCGTATTCGTGCCCGCCTCTCAGAGCGGCCAGCCCCGCGGCGCCGATCTCAGCGAGATGATCGGCCAGACCGTTTCCCTGCGCATCACCGAGGTCAACCGTGCCCGCCGCCGTGTGGTGGGTTCCATCCGTGCCGTGCAGTTCGAGGCCCGTCAGGCTGCTCAGGCTGCCATTTGGGAGAGCATCGAGGTGGGTAAGCACTACACCGGCACCGTCAAGTCCATGACCAGCTACGGCGTGTTCGTAGACATCGGCGGCGTGGACGGTATGGTACATATCTCCGAGCTGTCCTGGTCCCGCATCAAGAACCCCGCTGAGGTGGTTTCCGTGGGCGACACGCTGGATGTGTATGTCATTTCCTTCGATCCTGAGAAGCACAAGATCTCTCTGGGCGTGAAGGACCGCTCCTGCAACCCCTGGGATAAGTTCATGGAGACCTATCACGTGGGCGATGTGGCCAATGTGCGCATCGTGAAGCTGATGACCTTCGGCGCTTTCGCTGAGGTGGTTCCCGGCGTGGATGGCCTGATCCACATCTCCCAGATCGCTGACCGCCGCATCGAGAAGCCCGGTGACGTTCTGTCCGAGGGCCAGATGGTGGACGCTAAGATCACCGCTATCGATGAGGAGAAGCAGAAGATCTCCCTGTCCATCCGCGCTCTGCTGGGCGACCATGAGGACGAGGCTGAGACCGAGGAGTAATTTCCAAGTTCATTTTAAGATCCGGCACCTGTTTAGGTGCCGGATCTTTTACATATAACCGGTGTCACCCTGCTTTCCGGGCACATAAAATATGGCATGAGGAGGAATGGCACCATGGAATATGTGATCATCATAGCCCGGTCCGTTACCCAGGCGCAGCGCATGATGCGCTTGCTGGAGAACTGCGGGATCTGGGCCAAAATATTTCGCGCACCCGTTGGGCTCACGGAGTACGGATGCAGCTATGCGGTCAAAGTGCGCAGAGAAAAATTGTGGCAGGCGATGGATTGCCTGCACCGGGGCGGTCTGGCGCCCTTATCGGTCCATGAAAAAACGGAGGACGGCTACCGTGAGGTGAGGACATGATCTATCTGGACAGCGGGGCCACCACCCTGGAAAAGCCGCCGGAAGTAGCTCGGTCCATGGCTTGGGCCGCAGCCGCCATGTCTTCGCCGGGCCGGGGTAACTATCCGGCATCTCAAAGGGCTGAGCGGACGGCATTTGCCTGCAGGGAAGCGGCAGCGGCTCTGTTTCATGTGCCGTCCCCGGAGCAGGTGGTCTTTACCTTCAATGCTACCCATGGCCTGAACATTGCCATACGCACCTTAGTTCGTCCGGGCAGCCGTGTGGCGGTCAGCGGCTATGAACACAATGCGGTGACCCGAGTGTTGCACAGCATCCCGGGGGTGGAGATCATGGTGGTAGACGCACCGCTGTTTCGGCCGGAGAAAACCCTGGAGGGCTTTCGGGAGGCCTTAAGCCGAGGCGTCAATGCGGTGGTGTGCAACCATGTGTCCAACGTGTTTGGCTGCGTGCAGCCGGTGGAGGAGATCGCGGCCCTGTGCCGCAGGACCGGCACGCCTTTGATCGTGGACGCATCCCAATCCGCCGGAATCCTGCCGGTGACGCTTTCAGACTGGGGCGCGGCCTTTGTAGCCATGCCGGGACATAAGGGGCTCTACGGCCCCCAGGGGACGGGGCTTCTTCTGTGCGGAGGAGAGGCGCAGCCGCTGCTCTTCGGCGGAACGGGGAGCGCGTCCAGAATACAGACCATGCCTCCGGACCTGCCGGACCGGCTGGAGGCCGGTACACACAATATGCCCGGCATCGCCGGACTGCTGGAGGGGCTGCGGTTTGTGCAGCGGGTCGGTACGGAGAGGATACTCCGCCATGAGCTGGCCCTGACGGGCCAGGTGGCCCAAGGGCTTTCGGCCTTGCCGGGAGTAGAGGTATTTGCCGACGGTGAAGATCGGGCTCAAACGGGCGTGCGGTCCTTCCGGGTTAGGGGAATGGACAGCGAGCAGATCGGAGAAGAGCTGGCCCGGCGTCAGATCGCCGTCCGGGCAGGACTGCACTGTGCGCCCCTGGCCCACCGTACCGCCGGCACATTTGAGACGGGGACGGTGCGCCTGAGCCCATCGGTTTTTAACACCCCCCGGCACATCGACGTTTTCCTCCGGGAGCTATCCGGCATCATTCGGGAAAATTCCCGGCAATGATCCCGGGAATTTTCCGGTATAATAAAGAAATCCTTATAGTTTCTGTTGCTTTTTTCCTGGAATTCTTATATAATAAGTATTATCTATGACATTCTACCATGCAGGAAAGGAGCAGGCTGTGGATTCTATCATTTCTGTGCTGCAAAATATATGGCGATATCTGCTGCTGGTCCGCATTACGGATGTGCTGGATATTGCCATCATGTCCTTTGCCATCTACAAACTGCTGAGCCTGGTGCGCAGCACCCGCGCAGAGAACATCCTCAAGGGGATCGTTATTTTCATTCTGGCGCTGTGGCTGTCCTCGCTGCTGAATTTGCAGGGCATCAATTATATTTTGAGCTACGTAGTGGAGTGGGGCGTTTTGGCCCTGATCATTTTGTTTCAGCCGGAGCTTCGCCGGGGCCTGGAGCAGCTGGGCAGCAAGAATATCCGTCTGGTGCGCCTGCTCAGCCCTGAGCAGCAGACGACGGAGCTGGAAAAGGCCATCGACCAGACGGTGGTGGCCTGCACGGAGATGTCCAAGACCCGCACGGGCGTGCTCATTGTGTTTGAGCGCAGCCTTGTGCTCAACGATATGCTTCGCAGCGGCACCATGCTGGATGCGGCTGTCTCCAGCGAGCTGCTGAAGAATATTTTCTTTGTAAAAGCACCTATGCACGACGGTGCCGTTATCATTCGCAACGGGCGCATCCTGGGCGCCGGATGTATGCTGCCGCTGTCTAAAAATGTGAATCTCAGCCGGGATTTAGGCATGCGGCACCGGGCCGGTATCGGTATGAGCGAAAACTCCGATGCGGTGGTTGTGATCGTTTCCGAGGAGACCGGCTCTATCTCCGTAGCCATCGGCGGCATGCTCAAGCGGCACTTGATGCCGGAGACCCTGGAAAAGCTGCTGAAAAATGAGCTGATGCCGGCTCCGGAGCCGGAAGCCTCCGACCGAAAGGACGGCTGGCTTTTGCAGAGGCTTCGCCAGCGGAAGGGAGGCGATGAGGATGAGTAAGAGACGCAAAGCGCTGCGCATTGCGGCATCCATTGTGGCCGCCATCGCCATTTGGCTGTATGTGGACACGGTGCGCCAGCCCAGTGTGCCTATGAAGGTAAAGAACATCCCCGTGGAATTCGCCGGGGAGAGCACGACCTTGGCCGACAAGGGGCTGATGCTGCTGTCGGGCTACGACACCACCATTGACCTGACCCTCAAGGGGCCCCGCCGCCAGCTTTGGCAGATCGACAAGGACGACATCCGCATTGTGGTGGATACCAGCACCATTACCGAGGTGGGCTCCCAGAGCCTGTCGTACCAGGTCGTCTATCCCGATGGGATCTCCAGAAATTCCATATCCGTAGATTGGGCCAGCGCATACCGGGTCACGGTAACGGTAGGGGAGCTGTATTCCACGAATGTTCCGGTCCGGTGCGAGGTCACGGGCACACCGAAAAAGGACTTTTACGCGGAGGATCCCATTCTGGACACCCAGGAGATTCTTCTCTATGGCCAGCGGGACGATCTGGTGAACGTCAGCTACGCAAAGATCTCTGTGGATATATCCGGAAGCGATAAGTCCTATGAAAATGCCCTGAGCTTCCAGCTGTATGACTATAACGATATCGAGATCAATAACGCGGCCATCCGCCCGGCGGTAAAGCTGGTGCAGGTTCGAGTACCCATCAAGACCACCAAGGAGGTGCCTCTGGAGCTGGTCGTCCGTGAGTCGGCGGGCTCTACGCTGGATCAGGTCAGCTACAATATTTCCCCCCGGTCCGTTACCCTGGCAGGGGAGAAGGATGTGCTGGACGCCATCACCTCCATTGCGCTGGACACCGTGTATCTGCAGGATATTTCCCAGTCTCAGACGCTGTATTACGATATTCTGGCTCCGGAGAATACGGAGATCGTCAGCGATACGACCAGCGCCATCGTCACCTTCACCGTGGACGGCGTAACGGAAAAGACCGTCACGGTGACCAATTTCCAGACGGAGCGCGTGGCCGAGGGCTTTACGGGGAGCTGCACCACGGCCAGCATCCAGGTGACCATTCGGGGCCTGGCCAGTGAGATCCAGTCCATCACCGGCGACAATATCATTGCCGTAATCGACTTCTCTAACCTGACTGCTGCCGGTGAATATACGCTGCCGGTGAATATCGTGGTCAGCGGCTATGAAAATGTAAGTGCCAAGGGGACCTATCAGGTGAATGTAAAGCTGGAACATTCCTCCCAGTGACCCAGGCGAAAGGAATATGCTATGACTCAGATTGCAACTGTGGAAAAGAATTTAGAGCCGGGCTTTGTGGAGATATCTGTACCCCGCAAATCTGCCTGCGGACACGACTGCGAGGAGTGCGCCGGCTGCGGCATGACCGGAGCGGCTATCCGCGCCCGGGCCAGCGACCCGGTGGGCGTGCACCCGGGAGATAAGGTGGTGGTCCAGAGCGAGACCAAAAAGCTTTTGGGTGTTGTGGCGCTGGTATATGTGCTGCCTGTGATCGCATTTTTATTGGGATATTTTCTGTCGGAGGGACTGGCGGAGTCGACCCGGTATATCATCGCCATTGCCGCTGCCGCTGCGGCGTTTATCCCCAGTATTTTCTATGACCGCTATGCAAAGCGCCACGAAATATTGACCTACACCGTTGTGCGCCTGTTCTGATGTTTGGATATGTGCACATCTCCCCGGATAAGCTGACCGGGGAGGAGATGGAGCGGTACCGGGCCTGCTATTGCGGCCTGTGCCGCACGCTGGGACGCCGCTACGGTTTGGCCGCCCGCATGATCCTGAACTATGACCTGGTGTTTTTCGGCATACTACTGTCCACGGGGGAAGTGCCCCGGTGCGCGGCGAAACGCTGCCCGGTCCATCCGGTGCATCCCCGCTGCTTCTGCCAGGAGACGGCGGCTCTGGATGCGGCGGCGGATGTAAGTGTGCTGCTGACCTGGTGGCAGCTGCGCGACGGCGTGGCGGATCATGGCTTTTTCCGGGGACTGAAATATAGAGTGTCTGCCCTGTTTCTGCGCCCGGCCTACCGAAAGGCCAGCCGTCTCCGCCCGGAACTGGACAAGCAGATCCGCCAGAGGCTTGCATCTCTGGCTAAGCTGGAACAGGAGCGCTGTCCGATTCCCGATCAGGCGGCCGATGCCTTTGCACTGCTGCTGATGGATCTGGCGCAGCTGGAACAGGACGGTCTCAAGCGGCGTGTTCTGGAGCAGATCCTGTACCATCTGGGCCGGTGGATCTACCTGGTGGATGCCCTGGACGATTTGAAGGCGGACAGCAGATCCGGAAATTATAATCCGCTCCTGCTGCGCTATAAGACCGACGGCGGCCGCCTCTGTCCCCAGGACCGGCAGCAAATGGCACAAAGCTTGGATGCCTCTGTCCGCACCATGGCAGCCGCCTTTGAACTAGCGGATTTCGGCTGCTGGCGGGGCATTATCGAAAGCGTATTATACGAAGGACTCTACGCGGTGGGAACGGCCGTTCTCGACGGGACCTACCGCAAACCCACACGAAAGACAGACAACGCCAAAGGAAAGGCAGGACCCGATCATGCGTGACCCCTATGAGGTACTGGGCGTGCCCAGCACCGCCACCGATGAGGAAGTAAAAAAGGCCTATCGAAATCTGGCTCGGAAATATCATCCGGATAACTATCACGATTCTCCCCTGGCCGATGTGGCCCAGGAGAAAATGAAGGAGATCAACGAGGCATACGAAGAAGTGCAGACCATGCGCAAAAACGGCGGCAACCGCAGCGGCGCTTATAGCGGCCCCTACAGAAACCCGTACGGCAGTTCGTATGGCGGCGCATACGGTGGTGCCTACGGCGGCGATCCGGCCTTTGCCCGGGTGCGTATGGCCATCACCGGAGGGAATCTGAACTTGGCGGAGGAGCTGCTCAATGCCATGAACGACCATAATGCCGAGTGGAACTTTTTGAAGGGTACCATTTGTTATCGAAAAGGCTGGATGGACGAGGCCAAACGCTATTATGAGACGGCGGTACAGATGGATCCCAATAATCTGGAGTACCGTCACGCGCTGGACGTGATGGAGGGCCGCAGGAGCACCTATCGCCCCCAGGGCTACGGAAACAGAACAACAGGCACCATCGACAGCGATACCTGCACCAAGATCTGCGGTGCCTTGCTATGTGTAAACTGCCTATTTGGCGGCAGCCGATTTATTTACTGCTGCTGAGAAAATAGAGGAGGAATAGAAAATGGTCAGAAGTATGACCGGCTATGGCCGCGCCCGTCAGGAGCGCAATGGCCGGAATATCACGGTGGAAGTGCGCTCGGTAAACAACCGCTATCTGGACTGCACCGTGAAAATGCCCCGCGCCTATATTTTCGCTGAGGACGCCATGAAGGCGTTGGTGCAAAAGTCCATTTCCCGGGGCAAGGTGGATGTGTTCGTAACGGTGGACGCCGTTTCCGCGGATCAGACCGTTGTTCAGGTCAATGAGCCCCTGGCCCGCAGCTATTACAGCGCCCTTTCCCGGCTGCAGGAGATGTTTTCCCTGGAGGATGAGTTGACTTCCGTGACCCTGGCCAAGTTTCCCGATGTGCTGACGGTGACCAAGGCCGAGGAGGACCTGGAGATGATCTCCGCCGATATCTGCGCTGTGCTGGAGGAGGCCCTTGCCGCTCACAGAGCCATGCGCAGCGTAGAGGGGGAGAAGCTTTACCAGGATATTGCCGGCCGGGCCGATACCATCGAGACTGTGGTGGCAAAAGTGGAGGAGCGCTCGCCCCAGACCGTTGCCGAGTACCGTGCGCGCCTGGAAAGCAAGATGCGCGAGGTGCTGCAATCCACCACCATCGACGAGGGCCGCATCCTTACGGAGGCTGCCATCTTTGCCGATAAGATCGCCGTGGATGAGGAGACCGTCCGCCTGCGCAGCCACCTTTCACAGCTGCGCACCATGCTCGCGGGAGACGAGCCCGTAGGCCGTAAGCTGGACTTCCTCATTCAGGAGGTAAACCGGGAGTGCAATACCATCGGCTCTAAGTGCAACGACCTTACTATCGCCCGTGATGTGGTGAACATGAAGGCGGAGGTGGAGAAGATCCGCGAGCAGGTGCAGAACATCGAGTGAGGCGCATATCATGGATCTGATCAATATCGGTTTTGGAAATCTGATCTCGGCCCAGCGGCTCATTGCCATCGTCAGCCCCGACTCTGCGCCGGTGAAGCGGCTCATTCAGGAGTCCCGGGACACGGGCATGCTTATCGACGCCACCTACGGGCGGAAAACCGCGGCTGTGCTCATTATGGACAGCGATCATGTGGTGCTCTCCGCTCTATCTACAGAGAAAATGGCGCCCCGATTGGGTATGAAGGTAGAAGACTTTACACAGGAGGAATTGCTTTGACTAAGGGAAAGACTTTCATCATTTCCGGCCCCTCCGGCGTGGGTAAGAGCACGGTGCTCAACGCCCTGCTGCAGGAGTATCCGGACCTGTATTTTTCCGTTTCCGCCACCACCCGTTCTCCGCGGGAGGGAGAGCTGGATGGCGTGCATTATCATTTTACTGCCCCGGAGGTTTTCCATAAAATGATCGAGGAAGAGGCATTTTTGGAGTACGCCGAGTATGTGGGCAATTTTTATGGGACCCCCAAGAAGTACGTGGACGCCGCCATGGAGGAGGGCCGGGATGTAATCCTAGACATCGAGATCCAGGGTGCCCAGCAGGTGTGTGCCAAACGCCCGGAAACGGTGCGGATCTTCATCGCCCCGCCCTCCTGGGCTGAGCTGGAGCGCCGCCTGACCGCCCGGGGCACCGACGATATGGACAAGGTCCAGAAGCGGCTGCTGCGGGCCAAGGTAGAGCTGAAGATGGCCGACTGCTACGATTACTTCGTTATCAATGACTCCGTAGAAAACGCCGTAGAGCAGCTGAAGGCGATCCTTTGCGCCGAGCACTGCAAGTCCCCGGACCGTATCGCAAAGCTGCTGGTGGAGTAAGGCAAATTTCAGTTTTGTAAGAAAAGCCCGCCACTGCTGCCGCTTCAGGCGGCGGAAAGCTGCGCTTTTTCAGGAAAAGCTCTTAGCTTTTTTCAACAGTATTTTTAGCCGAAAGGCAGATAGGAAGTAGATTATTATGATGCTGTATCCCGCAATGACAAAGCTCACTGAGTACATTCCCAACCGCTACATGATGGTCAATGTTGTGGCCCGCCGTGCCCGGCAGATCGCGCAGGAGGCGGAGGCCGAAGGCGTTGCCCTGGAGGATAAGCCCGTGACCATGGCCATCAATGAGGTGGCAGAGGGCCTGTTTAACGCCAATACCATCGACACCGTCATCGATACCGACAATAACTGATCACCCGGCAGGAGGCACCCATGGCACAGGTCGCAAAAATCGCTATAGAGAACGCTGTCTATGCCATCGATAAGCCCTATGATTATCTGGTGCCGGAGGGTATGGAGGTAAGCCTCGGGATGCGGGTCACCGTGCCTTTCGGCCGGGGAAACCGCCGCTCCGAGGGCATGGTTTTGGCCGTGCAGGCCGGCCGGGCGGACCGCCCATTGAAGGCGGTGGAGTCCGTGCTGGATGACGAGCCCCAGCTTTCCGACGATCAGATTCGCCTGGCTCTGTGGATGTGCCGCCGGTACTTCTGCACATTTTACGATGCCATACACGCCATTTTACCCATCGGCCTGTGGTACCAGCACCGGGAGCTGTGGAAGCTGAGTCGGGAGCCGGAGGGTGAGACCTTGTCGGATAAAGAGCGGATGCTGGTGGACATTTTGCGCCAGGGAGAGCGGGAGTACGCTAAGCTCCTGGCCGTGCAGCCTAAGGCCAAATCGCTCCTGCAGAGGCTGGAACGGCAGGGCATTGTTTCCTGCCGCCGGGCCACCAACCGGCTGGTTTCGGATAAAACGGATCTGTGCGTAGCCTTTGCGATCCCTCCGGAAGAAGCGGAGACCCTGTGGGACGAAAAAAAGCGCCGGGCTCCCCGCCAGGGGGCCGCACTGGAGTTTTTGCTGCAAAACGGGGAGACCTCCCTCCATGACCTCATCTATTACACCGGTGTGACCCGAAAATGGGTGACGCAGATGGCCCAGCAGGGCGTTTTTGCCCTGCGTGAGCAGGAAATTTTCCGGGTGCAGCTGCGCCCGGCAGATGAGAATGTTCCGCCCATCCGGCTCAATGAGGAGCAGCAGGCGGCCTGTGAGGACATTCTTCGGCAGATCCACAGCGGTGAGCCCGGGGTAACGCTCCTGCAGGGGGTAACCGGCAGCGGCAAGACAGAGGTGTATATCACTCTGGCCCAAAAGCTGCTGCAGGAGGGAAAAAACGCCATGATCTTAGTACCGGAGATCGCTCTTACGCCCCAGATGATGCAGCGCTTCTCCGCCTATTTCGGTGAGGATGTGGCGCTTCTGCACAGCGGGCTGGGTATTTCCCAGCGCTATGACCAGTATAAGCGCATACGCCAGGGCCTTGTAAAAATTGTTTTGGGCACCCGCTCGGCGGTGTTTGCCCCATTACCCCATCTGGGTATGATCGTGCTGGACGAGGAACAGGAGGGGTCTTACGAATCGGAAAAACCGCCCTGCTATCATGCCCGGGATATTGCCAAGTACCGCTGCGCCAAGGAGGGCGCCCGGCTGGTGCTTGGCTCCGCCACGCCTACGGTGGAAACGGCCTATCACGCAAAAAACGGCGACTATCAGCTCACCCTGCTTCGCAGGCGCTATAATCGCGGCGCACTGCCCGATGTCACCGTTGTGGACATGCGCCAGGAGCTGCGGCAGGGGAATTATACGGCCATCAGCCGCCCTCTGTATGAGGAGATCAGGAAAAATCTGGACCTGGGACAGCAGACCATCCTGTTTTTGAATCGGCGCGGCAACAGCCGCCAGCTGATCTGTCCCGGGTGCGGCTATGTGCCCCAGTGTCCCCGGTGCAGCGTGTCACTGACCTATCATTCCGCGAATCGTCGGATGATGTGCCACTACTGCGGCTATTCCCAGCCGGTCCCAGCGGATTGCCCTCAGTGCGGGGAGTCCTTCCGGGCTATCGGTTTCGGCACCCAGAAGGTAGAGCTGGAGCTGCAGGAGCTGTTTCCCGGCGTGCCTATTCTTCGGATGGACGCGGACTCTGTGGGCGCGCAGCATGAGCTGCTGTTCCATAAATTTGAAACGGAAAAAATTCCCATCCTTTTGGGCACGCAAATGGTGGCCAAAGGTTTGGATTTTGATAATGTGACGCTGGTAGGCGTTCTGGCGGCGGATCAGTCCCTGTATGTGGATCATTACCGGGCCGCCGAGCGCACCTTTGTTTTGCTGACTCAGGTGGTGGGTCGGGCCGGACGGGGGGATAAGCCCGGCCGGGCCATCATTCAGACCTATACGCCGGAAAATGAGATCCTGGTAGACGCCGCTCGTCAGGATTACGACAGCTTTTACAGCCGCGAGATCCAGCTGCGCCGTCTTCGCCAGGATCCGCCCTTTGCGGATGAGATCGTCATCACCGTTACTGGACCCGATGAAGAATTTGTTCGCTGGAGCTGTGTGCAGCTGCGCGACAGCATCCGTGCCGCCGCTGCGCAGCCGCCCTACTGTGATAAGATAGAGTCGGTCCTGGGGCCTGCCCCGGCGGCCGTGGTGAAGCTGAATGAGCGGTATCGCTACCGCATTACCCTCCGGGGCCGCTGTACGGGACCGGTGCGGGAACTGCTTTCAGCGTACATGCGCGCCTTTGCGCAAAAAAGTGAAAATAAAAGCATGCACATTTTTACGGAGTGTAACCGTATGAACTAAAGGGATTTGGAGGAATGATACCATGGCACTGAGAAAGATCGTTTTGCAGGGAGACGAATGTCTCACCAAGGTCTGCCGCCCTGTAACGAATTTTGATGACCGCCTGCATACACTGCTGGATGATATGACCGATACGCTCCTGGACTCCGGCGGCGTAGGCCTGGCCGCGCCCCAAGTGGGTATTCTGCGCCGGGTGTGCGTGGTGCAGAATGAAAATGACGAGATCATCGAGCTCATTAACCCTGAGATCATCTACACGGAAGGGGAGCAGACGGGTCTGGAGGGCTGCCTGAGTGTGCCGGGAAAGTACGGCGTAGTCACCCGGCCTGAGGTGGTACGTGTTCGTGCCCAGGACCGGGACGGCAGCTTTTTCGAGGTAGAGGACACCGACCTGACGGCCCGGTGCTTCTGCCATGAGATCGAGCATCTGGACGGACATCTGTTCGTGGAGCACACGGATCATCTGCTGACGGAGGAGGAACTGCAGGAATATATCCGTCAGCAGGAGGAGGACGAGGCTTAATGCGAATTTTATTTATGGGTACGCCGGAGTTTGCCGTGGAGCAGCTGAAGCGACTGGTTGAGGACGGCCACGACATCTGCGGCGTGTTTACCCAGCCGGATAAGCCCAAGAATCGGGGCATGAAAATGACCTTTTCGTCTGTAAAGGAATTTGCCTTGTCACAGGGCTTGACTGTTTATCAACCTACGAAAATGCGCGACGGAACGGCCCTGGCCCAGGTGCAGGAGCTAAAGCCGGAGCTGATCGTGGTGGCAGCCTACGGCCGCATCCTGCCGGAGGATATTTTGGCAGTTCCGCCCAAGGGGTGCATCAATGTGCACTCTTCCATTCTTCCTAAATACCGCGGTGCCGCGCCCATCAACTGGGCCATTTTGGACGGGCTGAAGGAAACCGGCGTGACCATTATGTATATGGCCAAAGAGTTGGATGCCGGGGATATTATATGCATTAAGAAGACCGAGATCCTGCCGGAGGAGAACGCCCAGGAGCTGACCCATCGTCTGGCTCTTTTGGGGGCGGATGCCCTGGCGGAGGCTGTGGAGCAGATCGGCTGCGGCACTGCCGCCCGTACCCCCCAGGATCACAGCGCCTTCACCTATGCACCCATGCTCAGCAAGGAGCTTTCACCCATGGACTGGAGTAAGCCTGCCCAGGCGCTCCATGACCAGGTCCGGGGCCTCATCCCCTGGCCCTGCGCCAGCATGGATCTGGCCGGTAAAAAGGTCAAGGTGTTTAAAACAAAGCTGGGCGATAAGACAAACGCCCGGCCCGGGGCTGTCCTCACCGCCGGAAAGCAGGGCCTGGAGATGGCCTGCGGCGACGGACAAAGCCTGTGGATCCTGGAACTGCAGGCCGAGGGCGGCAAGCGTATGATGGCGGCGGATTATCTCCGGGGCCACCCGGTGGAAGTGGAAAAATGAGTGAGAACAGAAAGTACACCGCCCGGGACACTGCCCTGGAGGTGCTGATGCAGATAGAGCGGGCCAATGCCTGGTCCGATGGCAGCCTCAAGCGCACCATCGCCAAAAACGGGCTGGAGGGCCGGGAGGCGGCTCTGGCCACAAGGCTGGCCTATGGCGTGGTGCAGAACCGTACCCTCCTGGACTTCTATATCACCTGCTACTGCGTGCAGAAAGCTCATAAGCTGGAGCCGGTCATCCGCAATATCCTGCGCATCGGCGGCTACCAGATCCTGTTTATGGACAAGATCCCTCATCGGGCCGCCGTAAATGAGGCGGTGGAGATGTGCCGGCGAAACGGCCGTCCCAGGGCTGCGGGCATGGTCAACGCCGTGCTGCGGAAATTTGTCGCCAACTGGATGAATATGCCGCCCATTCCCCAGGGGAGCACGGCGGAATATCTTTCTATTCGATACAGTCACCCCCGCTGGCTGGTGGAGCGGCTTTTAGGGCTGCTGCCTCCGGAGGAGGCGGAACAGTTTTTGCAGGGTGACAACGACCCTGTGCCCACCACTATTCAGGCCAATCTGCTGAAAACGGATGACGAGTCCCTTGCGCAGGAACTGCGCCAGGCGGGGATAGAGGTGGAGCGCCACGGATGGCTTCCCCACTGTTTCCTGGTGCGCGGCACCGGAAGCCTGGAGCGTCTACCCGCCTTCACAGAGGGCCGCTTCATGGTGCAGGATGCCGCCGCCCATCTGGTGACGGTGGTAGCCCAGCCCCAAAAGGGTGACCGGGTGTATGACGTGTGTGCCGCCCCCGGCGGTAAGTCCTTTGCCGCCGCCATCGCCATGGAGGGAGAGGGGCAGATCCTCTCCTGTGACATCCATCCCCATAAATTGAAGCTGATTGAATCCGGTGCCCAGCGTCTGGGAATTTCTTGCCTGCGCACCATGCTGGCCGACGCCCGGGAGCACCATGTGGCCTGGGACCGGGCGGCGGATGTGGTCATTGCCGATGTGCCCTGCTCGGGCCTGGGCATCATCCGCAAAAAGCCGGATATTCGCTATAAAGATCCCAAGGAGCTTGGGCAGCTGCCGGCCATTCAGCGGGAGATCCTGGAGAATGTGAGCCAGTATGTGCGCCCCGGCGGCGTGCTGGTGTATTCCACCTGCACCGTTCTCCCGGAGGAGAATGAGCAGGTGACGGATGCATTTTTGCAGGCGCACCCGGAGTTTGAGCGGACGGAATTTACCCTGCCGCTGCCCATCGGCCGCTGCAGCGGCCAGCTGACTCTTTGGCCCCAGCGCCACGGGACAGACGGTTTTTACATCTGCCGCATGCGCAGAAAAGACTGATTTTGCGAGAGGAGGGACCCACTCTCTTGATCGATATAAAATCCATGACCCTGGCGGAAATGGGAGATTACTTCCGCCAGCTGGGAGAGCCGGCTTTCCGGGCCAAGCAGGTGTTCACCTGGCTGCACCGGGGCGTAAAGAGCTTTGATGAAATGAGCAATCTCTCCAAGCCCCTGCGGCAAAAGCTGGCCGAAAGCTGCCATATTACCGTGCCTCGAGTGGCCAGGAAGCAGGAATCCCGGCTGGACGGCACGATTAAATATCTCTGGGAGCTGGAGGACGGCAACTGCATCGAAACCGTCCTCATGCAGTATCACCACGGCAACACCGTGTGCATTTCCTCCCAGGTGGGCTGCCGCATGGGCTGCGCCTTCTGCGCCTCCACCATTGCAGGCCGGGTCCGGGACCTGACACCCTCGGAGCTGCTGGATCAGGTGCTGTTTACCCAGCTGGATTCCGGCCGGGAAATTTCCAATATTGTCCTTATGGGCATCGGTGAGCCTCTGGATAATCGGGACAATGTCCTTAAATTTCTGGAGCTTGTAAACCATCCGGACGGGCTGAACATCGGCATGCGGCATATCAGTCTGTCTACCTGCGGCATTGTGCCGGGGATCGATTATCTGGCGCAGCAGCATTTGCAGCTGACCCTTTCGGTGTCTCTCCATGCGCCGGACAGCGAGACCCGCTCGCGCATCATGCCCGTAAACCGGAAATACGATGTGGAGGAGCTGTTCGCTGCCTGCCACCGGTATTTTCAGACCACGGGCCGCCGTATATCCTTTGAGTATGCCATGATCGACGGGGTGAACGATCACGATTGGCAGGCAGACCTTATTGCAAAAAAGCTCGCGGGTATGCCGGGTCATGTGAATCTGATCCCCCTGAATGATGTGGTGGAAAGCCCCTTTAAGCCCAGCCGCCGGGTAGCGGCATTTCAAAAGCGATTAGAGTCCCACGGCATCACCGCCACAGTGCGGCGCAGCCTGGGAGGAGATATAGATGCATCCTGCGGCCAGCTGCGCCGCAAGGCTATGGAGGAAAAGGAGGGAAAATTCGGGATATGAGGATCTGGAGCATATCAGACATTGGCCTTGTCCGTCATGAGAACCAGGACGCCTGCGGGACCATGCTGATAGAGGACTACACCGCCGCCGTGGTGTGTGACGGTATGGGCGGCACTGCGGGAGGCTCTGTTGCCAGCAAGCTGGCTGTGGAGACCTACCGTCAGGCCCTGGAGGGAAACCTCCGCCGCCACATGACGGCCCAGCAGCTCAGGGAGGTGTCCGGCTATGCCATTGCCGCCGCCAATCGGGCCATACGTCTGCGGGCAAAGGAGGAGCCGTCCATTCACAGCATGGGCACAACGCTGGTGGCGGCCATCATTTCCGGCGAAAATGTGCTCATCAGCAACGTGGGCGACAGCCGCGCCTATCTTCTCAGCGACAGTGGCATCCGCCAGATCTCCAAGGATCACTCCCTTGTGGGATCTATGGTAGAGCAGGGAAATATGACCGAGCAGGAGGCCCGGCAGCATCCCAACCGAAATCTTATTACCAGGGCCCTGGGACCGGAGGAAAATGTTCAAGACGATGAGTTTTCGTGTAAATGGAAGCAGGGAGACTATCTTCTGCTGTGCACGGACGGCCTGGTGAATACCGTCAGCGATCAGGAACTGCTTTTTGAGATCGTTCACACGGAGGACCCGGAGCATTGTCTGAAACGATTGATGGATATATCTGTTAGCCGCGGCGCGCCGGATAATGTAACGGCGATCCTGATACAGAACATTTAAAGGAGATTTGGAATATGGATAAATACCTGGGTAAAATGCTGGATGACCGCTATGAGATCATCGAGCTCATCGGCTCCGGCGGCATGGCCAATGTGTATAAGGCAAAATGCCACCGGCTCAACCGTATGGTCGCCATAAAGATCCTCAAGCCCGACATGGCGGAAAACGAGGAGATCCGCCGCCGCTTCCGGGATGAGAGCCGTGCGGTGGCGCAGCTCTCCCACGCCAATATCGTGTCCGTGTATGATGTTTCCACCAGCGGCGACACGGAGTACATCGTTATGGAGCTCATCGACGGCATCACCCTCAAGCAGTACATGGAGCGCCGGGGTCAGATGGATTGGCGGGAGTCCCTGCACTTCATCATGCAGATCATGCGCGCCCTGGAGCATGCCCATAGCCGAGGCATCATCCACCGGGATATTAAGCCTCAGAATATCATGGTCCTGCGGGACGGCAGTGTAAAGGTGGCCGATTTCGGTATCGCCTGCCTGCAGAATACCGCTCAGACCCTGACGCAGGATGCCCTGGGCTCCGTGCATTACATTTCTCCCGAGCAGGCCCGGGGCGAGCATATCGACGCCCGGTCCGATATCTACTCTGCCGGCGTCGTGCTCTATGAGATGCTCACGGGCCGCCTGCCCTTTGAGGGTGACAGCGCCGTGTCGGTGGCCATCCAGCATTTGAGCTCGGTACCCCTGGCGCCCAGCGAGATCCGGGAGGATGTACCCAAGGGCCTGGAGCTGATCTGCATGAAGGCCATGTGCGCCGATATCAATAAGCGCTATGCCTCGGCCTCGGCTATGCTGGAGGATCTGGAGAGCTTCCGCAAAAACCCCGACCTGGATATGGAGTACATCCGGGAGGAGCTGGAGGAGAAGGAGGACACGGAGCCTACCCGCTACATCAGCAAGAAGGAGATCAGCGAGGCTGTCCGAAACAAGAAAGAGAAAGACGAGCAGGCAGCCGAGAAGCAGGAGAAGGCCGGTATTGCCGGCACTAAGGAAGAGAAAAAGCGCATGGCTATTATCATCGGCGCCTTCGCCGGTGCGCTGCTGCTGATCTTTCTGATCTTCACGCTGATTTTTGGCGGCTTTGGCGGCGGCGGTGACAGCAGCGGCCATAAGGTCCCCAATATCCTGGGCAAGACCGTTGAGCAGGCCGAGCAAATGGACGGCATAAAGGGTATCTTCACCATTGAGGTGGTGGGTACCAAGGAAAGCAGCAAATATGAAGATGGCCAGATCATCTCCCAGGACCCCACAGAGGGCACCATGCGCAAGAACAACCTGACCATTCAGGTGTATGTGTGCGCCAAGGAGGAAAAGTCCTATATGCCCACCGTTCTGAACTTGACGGAGAGCGAGGCCAGGTCGATCTTGAGCAACATGGATCTGGGCTTGAGCATCCAGGTGCAGGAGATGGCATCTGACACCGTGGCCAAGGGTCTTATCGCCTCCACCAGCCCGGCGGCCGGGGCGGAGATCCGCCAGGGCAACACCATCATCCTGTATGTCAGCTCCGGTAAGGAGATCAAGCCGGTCACCGTGCCCAATTTTGTGGGTATGACCGAGGAAAAGGCCACGGAGGAGGCCCAGAATCTGGGCTTGGTGGTGGGTGCCAGCTCCAGCGAGTACAGCGACAAGCCCGCAGGCACCGTCATCCGCCAGAGTATTTCCGCCACCACCGAGGCCAAGACCGGCGATAACATCTATTTCACCATCAGCCTTGGGCCCAATACCACCATGGTGGATGTGCCCGATGTCATCGGCCACTCCATCAGCTCCGCCAAGAGCAAGCTGGCGGCTGCCGGCTTCGTGGTAGAGGTGCAGTGGGAAGGTCAGGAGGGCGACAATGAG
>CAKTZK010000019.1 GCA_934635515.1 uncultured Oscillospiraceae bacterium | reverse complement strand
ACAGGACTTTGTACTGGAGTCCGGGGGTGTGGTATTCGGCGCGGCCATGGACGGCGACATGCGGGTGGTCCACACGGCTATCCAGAGCAAGGAGGATCTGCCCCGGCTCCTGGGCACCAAGCTGGTGCAGAGCGATATGGGCGAGTGCTTCCAACAGGTGCGCTATTACCTGGACCGCGGCACCTTTGTTTTCTTTACCGGCACGCCCTGTCAAGTAGATGGGCTTTACAGATATTTAGGCGAGTCCCCGGAGCTTCTTCTCACGGCGGACACCCTATGCAGCGGCGTTCCCTCCCCGGGTGTGTGGAGCAAGGTGGTGGATGCCATGCGCTACATCAAGCAGCGCCAGGTCACCGCCGTGCAATTTTGCAAAAAGCTCACGGGCAGCGAGTCGCGGTTTGTGGTGGATTTTGAGGGCGGCGGCCAATATGACGCGCCCCTGGGTAAGTCCGACTATGGCCGGGGCCTGTTCCGGGGCCTGTTTCTGCGCCCGGCCTGCTACCACTGCACCTGCTGCAGCACCAACCGTGTGGCCGACCTGACCCTGGGTGATTTTAAGGGCTTGCCCGGCGACTTTTATCCGCAGCAGCAGAAGCTGGGCATCTCCATGCTGCTTATCAACACCGTCAAGGGGGCACACATCTTCGACATGATCCCCCTGCGCCGGGAAAAGCGGACCCTATCGGAGGCTGTTGCGGTTAATCCGGCCCTCTCCCGCCCGGCAGCCTTTCCCAAGGAGCGGGCCGCCTTCTTCGATGCCTTTATCAACCAGCCCTTCCAGAAGGTCTACCACCGCTTTTTCTCCATATCCGACTGGTCTTATCGGGTGGCCAACGAGGGCAGGCTCCGCAATTTCATTCGCCGCATCAAGCCTGGAAAGAAGGACGAAACATGACAAAAACCCTGCTGCACACCTGCTGCGCCCCTTGCTCCGTCTCCTGCGTGGAGCAGCTGCGCACCGAGGGTATCGAGCCGGTTTCCTACTGGTTTAACCCCAATATCCATCCCTACCAGGAGTATAAGGCCCGCCGGGATACTCTTATCGGCTACGCCGGGCAGATCGGCATGGAGCTGATCGTTCAGGAGGACTACGGCCTGCGGGAGTTTGTATGCGCCGTGACGGAGGACATTGACCATCGCTGCGGAAAATGCTATGAAATACGCCTGGATCAGGCTGCTAAATTCGCTGCGGAGAACGGGTTTGACTCCTTCACCTCCACCCTGTTCGTCAGCCCCTATCAGCAGCACGAGCGCATGGCCCAGATCGCAGAGCAGGCGGCGAAAAAGTGGGGCGTAACTTTCCTCTACCGGGATTTCCGCCCGGGCTTTCGAAGCGGCCAGCAGCAGGCTCGGGAGTTGGGACTCTATATGCAGAAGTACTGCGGCTGTGTTTTCAGCGAGGAGGACCGCTACGCAAAACAGATCCTCCGGGACCTGCAGGAGCCACTGAAGCACTTTGAAAACCGATAAATAGCAAAAATTTTGGGAGCCTTTCGGCTCCCTTTTTTTGTTTATCCAGCTAAAACCTCAAATTTCAGCACGCCCATAGCCCCGGAAATGCCGGCCATCATCTCCTCCAAGCCTTCTTTCATCTCGCTGGTCTCGGCGGTAATGGTCACGCCCGCGCAGCCATTGGTGGGGATGTTCTGGTTGATGGTCAGTATATTTGCGCCGGAATTGGCAAAAATAGACAGGTAATTGCTGAGCACACCGGGGTTATCCTTCAGCAGAGCATAAAATGTGATGATACGCCCTGCCTTTAGATCCTGAAACGGCTGCACAGCATCCTTATACTTATAAAATGCGCTGCGGCTGATATTCACAAGCCGGGCCGCCTCGCCCACTGTGTGCGCTTCGCCTACCTGCAGCATCCGCTTGGCCTCGGCCACCTTGATAAAAATATCCGGCAGAGCCTCCTCGGCCACAATATAATACTTCTTTTTGCTCATATAATTACTCCCGAAATCCTTTGTTTATCTGGCTTGATTTTAGCATACATTGGAGCTGTATGCAAGGTAAATCAAACTCCCGGAGGTCACGAAATGACGGACAGGCAGCGAAAATTTATATGCTCTGTGCTGTATTGGGGCATTATTCTGGTGCTGTGCTGGATAGGGGTACGGTATGTGCTGCTGTGGCTGCTGCCGTTTCTCATCGCCCTGGGCGCGGCGTATCTCATGGAGCCGACGGTTTGCTATCTGCGGGAAAAGCTGCGCCTTCGCCGAAGCTTTGTGTCGGCGGTACTGTCCTTTGTACTGCTGGCCCTGCTGCTGGCTGTGCTGACCGTACTGTGCCTGAATCTTTTGCAGCAATCCGTGCGGCTTTTCAGGTCCCTGCCCCAGTACATTTCGGAGCTGCCTGTCTATTTTGACACAGTACAGCAGCGGCTGGAGCGCTTTTGCGCCTCCTGCCCCAAAAGCATGCAGTCCTGGCTGCGGCAGGTCCTGGCAGAGGGGTCTCAGGAGCTGTCCTCCTGGTTTGCCCGGTTTTCCGCCCGCTGCGTCGCTGCCGCTGCCGAGGCGCTGAAGGAGATACCATCGGTTTTTCTTTTTGCTGCGACCACTGTACTGGCTGTTTTCTTTACAGCTGCGCGTCTGCCCTCCATCATGAGCTTTCTCCGCCGACAGCTCCCGCCCCAGAGGCGGCAACAGGCAGGCGGCGTTAAGGATAATCTGCTTCGCACGCTGAGTAAATGGCTCAAGGCTCAGTGCATCCTCCTGAGCGTCACCTTTGCGGAGCTGCTGGTGGGCCTGCTGCTCATTCGCCAGCCATACGCCCTGCTGTTGGCCGCCATCATTGCGTTTATCGATGCACTGCCGGTATTCGGCACAGGGACCGTACTCCTGCCCTGGGCAGCGGTGTGCCTGCTCCTGCAGCAGACGCCCAAGGCCATCGCTCTTATAGCTATTTACGCGGTCATCACCCTGGTCCGCAGTTTTTTAGAGCCAAAGGTCATGGCCGCGCAGGTGGATCTGCCTCCCCTGGCGGCGCTGATGGCCATGTACATCGGCTTTTGCACCCTGGGCGTAGGCGGAATGATCCTCTTTCCCTTGGCGCTGCTCTTTCTCAAGCAGCTCCACGACGCGGGTTATCTGCGGCTTTGGAAATAATCAGCCCTTTTTCAGCAGGGCGGCCAGCAGCGATGACCGGTCATTTACAATTTCCCCGGCAATAACGCCCTCCAGCAGCCATTCCAGGGCTTCACCGACCTCCCGGCCTTTATAGCCTAATGCCAGCAAGTCATTCCCCTTTACAGCAAGATCTTTTAGATGCAGGCAGCTTTTCTCCTGCAAAAGCGCATCCAACATCACCTCAGCCTGGTGGATTTTCTCGCCTACCCACCGGTATTCCGGAGCCTGCGCCAGATTGTCGGCCCGCTTCACCGCCAGCAGACGCCGAAAATTTTCCTCACCCAGCGCTCGAACAGCGGAGCCGATCCCCTTTTTTGTAACGGGAATATTCCGGTCGTGCCAGGAAATGAGCACCACAATGTCCTCCCGGTCCCGCTTTTTCATCCGCAGGCGGGTGCATATCTCCTCTGCCATTTGGGCGCTTCGGTCCGGATGGCCGTAAAAATGCCCTTGACCCTGCGCATCCTCTGTAAAGGTATCTACCTTGCCTATATCGTGCAGCAGCATGGTCCAGCGCAGGACCGGTGACCGCTCTATGCTGTCCACCGCCGCCACCGTATGGGTATACAGATCATAACAATGGTGGATATTTCGCTGGTCAAAGCCCACGCAAGGCAGCAGCTCCGGCAGAAAAACACCCAGCACATCCGGGTATGCCAGCAATATTTCCCGGCAGCCCTCGCCGCAAAGAAGCTTGTTCATCTCCGTCAGGATGCGCTCTGCCGCGATTTTTTTCAGCAATCCCGCCTCCCGGTGGATGGCCTCCGCTGTGGCGGGCTCTATGGTAAATCCCAGGGTCGAAGCAAACCGCAGCGCCCGCAAAATACGCAGTGCGTCCTCCCAAAAGCGTGTTCCGGCATCCCCCACGCAGCGGATAATGCCCCGCTTCAGGTCCCCGGCCCCGTCATATAGGTCTATGATGCGCCCGTCTTTATTCATGGCCATGGCGTTGATGGTAAAGTCCCGGCGCGCCAGATCCTCCTCTATGGCGTCAGCAAATGTCACCCGGTCCGGATGCCGTCCGTCGGTATACTGCCCATCCGTTCGGAAAGTGGTGACCTCGAAGGTCTCTCCGCCGGATCTTACGGTGACCGTTCCGTGCTTGCACCCGGTGGGGATCGCATCCGCCCCGAAAATGTCCATGATCTGCTCCGGTCGGGCGCTGGAGGCAATGTCCCAGTCTCCCGGATCCCGGCCCAGCAACGTATCCCGCACGCAGCCACCGACAAAATAAGCCTGAAAGCCGCTTGCCTCGATACTGTCTATCACTTTTTGCGCCTGCTTACGGCCCATGGCGTTTCCTCCGTTAAAATGAAATTGCGTAAGCATTTTGTGTTGCACTTCCGCCTCATCCGTATTATAATATAGGTTAACCTAAAAAGCAATTCTGCGGTAAAAACTGTCTTTAGGAGGCAATTTAACATGATGCATCCCTCTGTGGATTTCAAAGAATATTTACGGCCCGGCGTGCGGGTCCACCTGTCCGGTATCGGCGGCGTATCCATGTGCCCGCTGGCCGAGGTGCTGCACGGCATGGGCCTGTGCGTGCAGGGGTCTGATATGTCCGAGAGCGACACCGTGCGCCACCTGCGCTCCCTGGGCATCCCCGTGGCCGTAGGCCACTCGGCAGACAATCTGCAAAACGCCCAGCTGGTCATCCGCACCGCCGCCATTCACGATGATAACCCCGAGATCTCCGGCGCTGTGGCCCGGGGCATCCCGGTCTATGAGCGGGCTCAGGCCTGGGGTGCCATTATGCAGCAGTACCAGAACGCCCTGTGCATCTCCGGGACCCACGGAAAAACCACCACTACCTCTATGGCCACCCATATTTTCATGGCTGCCCAGGCTGATCCTACGGTCATGATCGGCGGCACCCTGCCCATGCTCCACTCCGGTTACCGGGTGGGCCACGGTGATACCATCATTCTGGAGTCCTGCGAATACTGCAACTCCTTTTTGAATTTCTTCCCCACGGTGGCGGTGATCTTGAATGTAGAGGCCGACCATCTGGACTTTTTCAAAGACCTGTCGGACGTAGAACACTCTTTCCATGCCTTCGCGGACTTAGTGCCCCAGCGGGGCTATGTCATCGCCAATAAAGACGATGCCGGAGCTATGGACTCTGTGAAGGGCCTTTCCCACCCGGTTTTCACCTTCTCCGTGCGGGATGACGATGCGGATTGCCGGGCCGACAATGTGGCCTTCCATGACGGCTGCGGCGAATTCGATGTGATGATCCACGGGGAGCTCTACGCCCATATCGCCCTGGCCGTTGCCGGAAAACACAACATTTCCAACGCCCTGGCGGCGGCTTCGGCGGCCTATGTGCTGGGCATCGGCGGCAAGGCTGTGGAGGAGGGTCTGCGCACCTTCCACGGGGCCGGACGCCGGTTTGAGTACAAGGGCAGCTATCACGGCGCCGCGGTGTTCGATGATTACGCCCATCACCCCGGTGAGCTTCACGCCCTGCTCACCACCGCCCGCTCCATGCCCTACAAGCGCATTATCTGCGCCTTCCAGCCCCATACCTACACCCGCACCCAGGCACTGTTTAACGACTTCATCCGGGAGCTGAAGCTGGCGGACATCGCGGTCCTGGCGGAAATTTACGCCGCCCGGGAAAATAACGACATCGGCATCTCCTCCAGTCAACTGGCAAAGGAGATCCCCGGGGCGATCTACTGCTCGACTCTGGACCAGGTGGCGGACACCCTGGCCAGCATTGCCCAACCAGATGACCTGATCCTCACTGTAGGCGCAGGCGACATTTTCCGCGCCGGTGAAAAGCTGCTTGCAAAGGAGTAAGATATGGATATTTCCCCTGTTTATTTCGGGCATCCGGATTCGCCCCGGGAGCCGGTGGAGCAGCGGGTCTATGACCTGCTGGATTCCCTCCGCATCCCCTACCAGCGTGTGGACCACGATCCGGCCTATGATATGGATGCCTGCGCCGGGATCAGCGAGATCCTGGGCATCACAATATGCAAAAACCTGCTGCTGACGCCCCGCAACCGCAGCGCCTTTTACCTGCTGGCTATGCCGGCAGACCTGCCTTTCCGCACCGCCGATTTTTCTAAGAAGATCGGCTCCTCCCGCTTGAGCTTTGCTTCCCCGGAGGATCTGCAGCAGCTTCTGGGCGTGCAGCCCGGCTCTGCTTCGGTGCTGGGCCTCATGAACGATACAGACCACCGGGTCACGCTTGTCCTGGAGCGGCGTGTGGCCGAGGCGGAGTGGTTTGGCTGCCATCCCTGCCGCAACACCAGCTCTCTGCGGCTGAAAACGGCGGATCTGCTCCATATTTTCCTACCCCACATCGGCGTAGAGCCTATTATTGTGGACCTGTAAACCCTATAAATTATCCCGCTTCACAAGGCGGGATAATTTTTTTGCAGAAAAAGAGGAATTCTGATTTTTTCTTCGTATAAAATAATTGAAGGTTTGTTGCCGTGTCTTGGGCAACAGTGAGGAAAGGAGGCGCGACAATGGCATTTCCCCAGAGCTTTTTGGACGAGCTCATGGCCCGGAATGATATATTGGATGTGGTGGGCAGCTATGTGTCCCTGCAGCCAAAGGGCGGGAGCTATTGGGGCTGCTGCCCGTTTCACAATGAAAAAACGCCCTCCTTCCATGTTCTGCAGGACAAGCAGTATTACCACTGCTTCGGCTGCAAAAAGGGCGGCGGCGTTATCAATTTTATCATGGATATCGAAAATCTGTCCTATCCCGACGCAGTGCGCTTTTTAGCCAAGCGGGTGAATATGCCCGTGCCGGAGGACCGGGAGTCCGACGGGGCCGACCGCCTGCGCCACCGCCTGCTGGATCTGAATCGGGACGCCGCCCGGTACTACTATGCGGTGCTCCAGTCCCCGGAGGGGGCCGCCGTCCAAGCATACCTGAATCGACGCCAGATCCGCCGGGGCATCGCCGTCCGTTTCGGCATGGGCGCCGCCCGGGACGGGTGGGACCATCTGCTGCGGGCTATGACGGAAAAGGGCTACACCAAGCAGGAGCTTTTAAAGGCCGGGCTCATTGTGCAGAATAGATCCGGCGGCTTTTATGATAAATTCCGCAACCGGCTCATTCTCCCGGTGGTGGATGTGCGAGGCGATGTGGTGGGCTTCGGCAGCCGGGTCATCGATAAGTCCGAGCCCAAGTACATGAACACCAGCGAAACCCCGGTCTACAGCAAGCGCCGGGTGCTTTACGGCCTGAACCTGGCTAAAAAAACCAAGCGCCCCAACATCATTCTCTGCGAGGGGAATCTGGATGTGGTGACCCTGCACCAGGCGGGGTTTGACAACGCCGTGGCCTCTATGGGCACGGCCCTCACCGTGGAGCAGACCCGTCTGCTCAGCCGCTACACCAAGGAGCTGGTCCTCTGCTACGACAATGACAACGCCGGGCAGCTTGCCACCCAGCGGGCCTTGGATATCCTGAAAAATTCCGAGTTCACCGTGCGGGTCCTGCAGCTTCCCCGCCGCCTGGTAGACGGCAGCTACATAAAGCAGGATGCCGACGACTTCATCAAATTCCAAGGTCCCCAGGCCTTTGAGCGGCTCCTGACCGGCAGCGAAAACGGCATCGAGTTCCGCATGTCCCAGGTGGCCGCCAAGTACGACCTGAAAAACGACACAGACCGCATCGCCTACGCCGAGGAGATCGCCCAGGTCCTCTGCACGCTGGATAATGCGGTGGAGCGGGAGGTCTATACTGTCCGGGCCGCGGAGACAGCGGGCCTTACCCCGGAGGCTATGCGCAGCGAGGTCGGGCGCATATTCTCAAAGCAGCAGCGCAAGGAGCGGTGGGCCCAGACCAAACGGGAAATGAACCCCTCCGCCACCCTGCAGCCGCAGACCCGGGAGCTGCGCTACGCCAATCTCCGCAGCGCCCTGGCCGAGGAGGGCATCCTGCGCCTGATGATGCGGGACGATGATCTCTATGACAAGATCTGTGTCCTGCGTCCGGAGGACTTCTCCTCCCCCCTGCTGGGAAGAATTTATTCTCTCCTGCGGGCGGACCGGGAGGCGGGCCGCAGACACAGCCTGGCCGCGCTGGCCGGAGACCTGTCTGCGGAGGAAATGAGCCATTTTACCGCTATTTTGCAGAAGCCGGAATCCATTTCCGGCGCAGAGCAGGCGGCGGATGACTATGTGCGCATCATTCGTGAGGAAGCAGACCGGTTCAAGGACGGAAACAATGTAGATCCGCTGCTGGCTGCACAAGAAAAATATAAATTCAAAAAGGGATATGGAGGAAAAAACACATGAGCGAAGTAAAATATACCGAAAAAGAGCTGCAGAATATGGCCGATGAACTGCTGAAGGAGGCCGATCAGAAGCAGCGCGAGATCGAAGAAGAGGTCATCAAGAGCAACAAGGGCCAGCTGGACGACAAAACCATCGCCTCCCTGCCCGCCGCCCAGCTGATCCAGAACAACGAGCGTCTGAAGGAGCTGTTCGTCAAGGGCAAGCGGGACGGAAAGCTGGAGAGCAGCGAGCTGTCCGATGTGCTGGATGCCATGGACCTGGAAAGCGAAAAGCTGGATATGATCTACGACTCCCTGGAGAAGCTGTCCGTGGAGATCACCACCGAGGCATTTCTGCCGGATGTAAATGCCGAGATCGACCCGCCTCTGGAGGAGATCGCTGAGATCGAGGAGGAGGAGCTGGTCGACCCCAACACCCTGGTAGACAGCTTCAATATCGATGACCCCGTTCGTATGTACCTCAAGGAGATCGGCAAGGTCCCCCTTCTCTCTGCTGAGGGCGAGGTGGAGCTGGCCTCCACCATTTCCGCAGGCAACAAGGCCAAGGCCACGCTGATGGCATGGGAGCGGGCCAATGGCCAGACCGTGGAGCCGGTGCTGGACGCGGAGGACCCCGTGGGTGAAATCGAGATCTCCGACGAGGAGGTCGCAAATCTCACCGAGGAAGACCTTGCCCAGCTGCGCAAGGCCGTAAAGGCCGGTGAGACCGCCAAGCAGAAGCTGGCCGAGGCAAACCTCCGCCTGGTGGTGTCCATTGCTAAGCGCTATGCAGGCCGCGGCATGCTGTTTTTGGACCTGATCCAGGAGGGCAACCTGGGCCTGATCAAGGCCGTGGAGAAGTTCGACTATACCAAGGGCTATAAGTTCTCCACCTACGCCACCTGGTGGATCCGCCAGGCCATCACCCGGGCCATTGCCGACCAGGCCCGCACCATCCGTATCCCCGTCCACATGGTGGAGACCATCAACAAGGTCATCCGCGTCTCCCGCCAGCTCCTCCAGGAGCTGGGCCACGACCCCTCTCCCGAAGAAATTTCCGCCCAGATGAATATGCCCGTGGATAAGGTCCGCGAGATCCTGAAGATCGCCCAGGAGCCGGTGTCTCTGGAGACCCCTATCGGTGAGGAGGAGGATTCCCATCTGGGTGACTTCATCCCCGATGAGGGCGCGTCCGAGCCCTCCGAGGCCGCCAGCTTTACCCTGCTGAAGGAGCAGCTGGTAGACGTGCTGAGCACCCTCACCCCCCGGGAGGAAAAGGTGCTGAAGCTGCGCTTCGGCATTGAAGATGGCCGCACCCGCACCCTGGAGGAAGTGGGCAAAGAGTTCAATGTCACCCGTGAGCGCATCCGCCAGATCGAGGCCAAGGCCCTGCGCAAGCTCCGCCATCCCTCCCGCAGCAAAAAGCTGAAGGATTTCCTGAACTGAGCGTATGTCTTCTCTTGCGCACTTGTTTCGCGATTTTCGGCGCACCGCCAGCGACCTGCCCGGCCTGTTCAGCGGCAATTTCTGTCTCATGTTTTTACCGCTGCAGCCCCTGCTGGGCCAGAAGGCCTGCCTGCCCGGCTACTATGCCGACCAGACCTATTGCTGCACCCTGCGGGAGGTCCATACGGATCCTCTGGCGCCCTACCGCTGCAAGAAGCATCTGAAGGCCGGACGCTGCGTCATTCTGGAGCTGGAGGATCTGGGCAGCTTCGTTTTCACCAATCACCGCCATTCTGCGCTTTTTCAGAATCTGCAGCGGAAATTTCCCGGCGCCACCAGCTATGTGTTCTCCTCCGACGGCTCCGGCGGCTATTTCAAGATTTTAAAGGACGGGCGCATACAGCGTAAAATTGCAAGCTATATGTTCTTTGAGGGCATGGGCAGCTACGCCGAGACCCGGGGCGCGCCCTGCACCTATGAGCTGGAGACCGGCCACATTTTCAAGGTCGATCCCAAGGCCCGGCATCTTCGGGAGATGATGCCCGACTTCACAAAGCGGGAGATTTTGGACCTGTTCGACTACTATGTGGGTCTGGACCGCTTCAAAAGCGAATATCTCCGGCGCACCCTGGTCTATGATTTAGAGATGCCCAATACATAAGCCCAGCCATAAAGAAAACCGACCGAAGCACCTTGCGTGTTTCGGTCGGTTTTTATTTTATATTGTTTTACCTGTATTTTGCCACAATGCCGCGTCTGTCCACGATTACATGGCGGGGGCAGACGGTGGCGCACATACCGCAGTTGAGACAGGCTTTTTGCTCGATCACAGCGTGCTGGTCCTCAATTCGTATGGCGTCGGCCGGGCAGCTTTTCGCGCACAGGCCGCAGGCAATGCAGCTTACGTCGCACTGGGTCCGGGCTCCGGTCTTGGTGGTCGGGTCGAATCCCCGGTCTTTATTGGAGCACAGGGGCAGGATGCTGTTGTCCTGCAAGCGGATGCGGATTAGGTGCTTGGGGCAGCTGCGCACGCAGGCCGAGCAGCCGATACACTTCTCCTCGTCCACCTCCGCCACGCCGTATTCATTGAAATGAATGGCACCGAATTTGCAGGCATTTTCGCAGGCGCCGCAAGCCACACAGCCGTATTTGCACAGCATGCCTCTCTCGTCACGCTTGGCCCGGCAGCCGCCGCCGCAATATACCGTTGCCACCCGGATGGGGAATTTTCTCTTGATTGCCATAGAAGCCTTCCTCTCTTCCTCTTCTCTGCCTGTATTTTATCACACTTTTCAGCCCGATGCAAATAGGAATCCAGGCTGCAAAAAGGAGAAACGGATCCATCCGTTTCTCCTTTTGCGTTAGTGCTTATTCCTTTCCTGTCTCTTCCTGCGCAGAAGAACGGCTACGCCCGTACCGGAGATCAGAATACTGGCTGCCCAGACCATCCAGCCGCTGTCGCCGGTGGTGGGGGTAGTATCCTCCATCTCCTGGGCCCGGAACTGCCAATCAATAAGCCCCACGCGGCCGGCGGCGTCGTTGTCCATTGCCAGAGGGACCTCCAGCGTCAGCCGAAGCGTCTTGCTCTCGCCGGGGGCAAAGGTACCCAGCAGGATCCACTGCTCCAGGCCGCCGGGACTGTCAGCCGATGCGGAGGAAAGAGTTTCCCTGTCCTTTTCCACCGTAAGATGCATTTGCCGCAGAAGGTCCTCTGTGTCCCCCTGTGCGCCCAGGGCCCGAAGGTAAATTTGTACCCGGCTGCGCCCGGTGTTTGAGATCTCCACGGTGCCGGTGCGTGTGTCACCGGGCATTACATCCTTAAAATCGGTGAAGAGGTCGGACGCAGAGTACTCGCTGCCCGGCAAAAACACGAATTTCTCCGCCCCGTTCTGATAGCGGACCGTTCCCTGGGCCCAGACGGGAGCTACCTGGCCTACGGTCAGTACAGCCGTCAGCGCCAGGACGAACAGCCATTTTTTCAGCCTTATCATGCGCCTTCCCCCTTTCCGGGGTTAGCCGTAAGCTGGCCGCCGCTGCATGTCACAGCGGGCCATGCCCCCTGAACAGCTTCCGCAGGCAGCGCCTGAATGGCTTCCGCCACCACCTCGATGACCTGCACTCCGCCGTCAGCGTCGTCATAGTCTGTCAAGGATAGAGCCTGGGACAGCAGATTCCCGGTCAGGCCGCCGGGAGACACGGGATGCACATAATAGTAGCATCCGTCCGACCCGGCCAGCCAGTCCCCGCCCAGAGATAGGGCCGGGATGGGAGCGGCTCCGCCGATACGCTGGCCCTGGGCATTTATCCGGTAGCTCACCAGCCGCAGCCGCAAAAATGCGTCCACATTGCCCGTGTTGCGCAGGGCGATGGAGGTCTTTTCCCGGCCGCTGAAGCTCTCCTCCACCTGGCAGGTCACATGGGCCGGCAGGAAGGTATTGGCCTGCCGGGCCGATCGATCTATCAGCCAGGCACCGGTGGCCCCGACTGTCAGCAGCAGCACCAGCGCCATTGCAGCCAGTGACCATTTCCGTATGCGTTTCATCGAGCCTCACCTCCCCGGTATTCATTCACTGCGGCGGGACTATAGCCGCTGAGCCAGTGGTCATCCCGGTCAATGTTCTGGCAGGTAAGCTGCCCCTGAGGATCTGCCGCGGATAGCTCCGCCGCCGCGGAGTATGTGGGCTCTCCCCACCGCCAGGACCACTCCGCGTTTTCCGCGATGGTATATTCCCCTACGGGCAGCTCCGAAATGGTAACGGACCCGCTGCCGGTAATGCGGACCTGGGTATAGGCCGTATCGTTCCGCAGAACAGAGAAAACGTAGGTCTCCCCTGCTCTGCCGCCGGTCTTTTCAATGGTAAGCGCACAGGTCTTTACATGGAGCAGATAGTCCGTTCCCGTCGTCCAGCCGCAGGCATCGGGGCAGGCCCGGTGGAGCAGCTCGGTCCGGTCGGTTACATCTACGCTGCCGATGGCTGCGGTGACTTTCATGGGAATATCCGTCTTAACGGCGATCTTCCCGGCCTGAATGTCCGCATCCTGCACCGGGACCGCCGTCAGCGTCAATGCGGGCGCGTCACCCTCCATGATCATATCCCCGCTGTCCACGGAGCCGTGACGCCAGGCGGTGGCCACCGCCGCGCAGCTGTCGGGGGCGTCCCCGCCGTACCAAACGGTCTGGTCCGCTAAAGTCACCGGGGGAGAAAACACGGCGATATTGCCGGTACCGGATCCACTTCGGGCCGGTACCGTACCGTCATAAATGGGCGTGACCGTGTATCGCAGCTGATAGGTGGTGTCCTCCAGCAGACCCGATTTCTCAGTGTCGGCCTGGAGCTGTGTGGTCACGAAGGCTGTCTGCCAAGGCTCCAGAGCCCCGGTCAGATCCACACCGCCGCAGGTCACCTGTGCCCCTTCCGTCTGGCGAGCCGAGGACAGGCTGCCCAGCAGATATACATTTCGGTCCTGCGGCGTCACGACCACCTCCGGAATGGGCACATCCACCGTGGGACGGGGATAATTTTCCACCAGCGTACCCGCCCCGTCATACACACCGGAGCTATCCGCATTGGTCGGGACCCGGTTTCCGCCCAGGAAACCGGCCCGGGGCTGCACCGTCAGCTCCAGGATCAGTTTACTGCCGTGAGGGACCTCCCGGCTCCCCTCCCGATCCATGCCTACATAGTGCTCGCTGAAATCAAATCCGGTGACCGTAAGGGTCCTACCCTGCACTTGTGCCGTCAGATCAGCGTCCGTTTCCGGGCCCCACAGGGGCGTTTCACCGTCCGGAGCATAGCCGGTAAAGACTGCGGTGCGCAGCGTGATATTTTGCTTCTCCGCCTCCTGCGGAAGGACAAAATAATCCGAGATCACATCCCGGACCTGGGACTGGTCGTCCAGCTCAATGGACGCACCGCCGGTCTGGATGCTGTCAGAGATCGTCTGGAATACATTTCGCAGCCCTTCCGCTGAGGAGGCCGCCAGATAGTAGCCGCCCTTCTCCCCCGCTCGGCCGGGACTCTGCATGGACCGGGCCTCGGGATAATTGGAGGACAGATAGTTCATAAATTTGTTTGCAGACAGGGTGCTGTCAGCCGGGTCTGCGCCGGTAAAGATCCCCACGGTGAATACGGTAACTCCGTCCGATTTCATGGTTTTTGCAGCGGCAATGGCGTTGTTGGCCACCCCCTCATTAAAACCATAATCCCCCGGCTGGCCGTCCGTAAAAATCACCACCACGCGGTTGCGCCCGTCGGCTTCCCCCTTGACAGCGTCAAAAATACCCTGTGCCATATCGATGCCCAGGTCCGTATGGGTACCGCCCCCGGCGCTGAGCGCATTGATAGACTCGGCTACATTGTTCTTCCCCGTTTGGGTGTTCATGTCCTGCAGAGCTTCCCCGTAATGGCGCTTGGCCTCATTCTTGTATCGGTAAGTCCTGCCGCCCACAAACAGCTCCGTATTGGAAAAGTTATAGTCGCCGTCGCTGGCAAAGCCGGCCACCGCAATGCGGTGGTTTGCCTTATCCGTTGCCCGGCCGGCCACCGAGTCGGCAAAGCTCTGGGCCGCCTGCTTCAGCGCGTCTAAGCGGTTCAGCGCCTGCTTTTCATAAAACTGCACGTGGGATGTGTCGGTGTCCTCAGCCGAGGTTTTAGGCTGATATACCCGGTCCCGACTGGCCCAAACACCCTGCTGCCAGCTTACCGAGCGGTATTTGCCGTTAGGATCCACCACATGGTAGCTCTTAGCCGTGTTCAGCTCATATACCGGCTGATACATATCCTCCGCCATAGAGCCGGACTGATCCAGTACAAGTATGATATCCGTCGGCACATCCGACTCCGTGCTGGTGATGGTCGACCCGCCGGTAACATAGGTCTCCAGCCGCAGCCGAACAGAGCCGTCCGGCTGCATCACCGCAGTTTTTTCGGTGATCAGTCCCTGGACATCTACCATTTCCTCCGCCGTCGTGCTTCCGGTGATGCCCGTGCTCTCTGCGGCGGAGGGGATCACACCCAGTGCCAGCAGCGCACCCGAAAGCAGCAGCGCAAGCAGCTTCTTTTTCATGCGCCTTCACCCCCTGCCTTCTCCGCCGGCCAGCCGGCAGCCTGCCATACGGTCTGGCCGTTGTTGGCGCTCTGCACCCCCTGTGCCGTTACCCGGACCTCCAGCGTAAGGCCGGAATAGGTGTTGTCCATTTCCGCAGCGGAAAAATCCACTCCCTGAAACAGAGGCACCGTTTCCGTTCCGGGTGCAAGGACCCGGTCGCAGTAGTACCATCCGTCTGCCGGGTTATAGGTCCAGCCGTCTCCCAGCCCTATAAGGCTCATGGCCTGTTCCGGATCCAGCTCGGGCTCACCCGGTGCGTCGATCTCCACCCGGGCCCGTACCCAGGCCGGCTGGGCGGCATCATTGGACACAGCCGCTATCTTGCTGACCGTCTGCCCCGGCATCACCGGGATGGGCTGGGCCGGATAGGACTGCAGCTGGCCGTCCTCAGTCCTCTGCCGTTCCACCAGGGACACGCGCACCTCGCCGGTGGTGATCGCATTGCGCGCCGTATCCGCGGAGGTGATCACCGCCGCCGTAGACCCGGCAGACAATGCAAACAGGCACACGGAAAGCAGCAGGATTCCAATTTTCTTCTTCACGGTCTCACCCGTTCCTTTCCATTGGTTTTAATGCATCCCCTGCCTCAGGCCCCAAAGGTCGCCTCCCAGGCATCGGCCGCGGTGGTAAATCCGGCGGTCTGCACGGCGTAGGCGGTATAGGCCAGAGTCAAGCTGCTCTGCGGCATGGTCTCGTTGGTCAGTTCGGTAGAGACAGCTACCGTGTCGCCATCGATCAGGTGCCAGGCGCGGGTGGTGTCAGCGGCGGCCACCGTGCGGTACCAGACGTTTTCACCGGTCAGCTGAGTCCAGCCTTTGGCGGCGGTCAGGGCCGAGGTATAGACCAGCGCGTCATCCTGGGCGGCATCAAACTTCACAAAAAGATAGCAGTCCTCGCTGCCGGCATCCACGGACACGACGGGGTTTTTGTCGTAGGATGCGCCGGGGATCAGCTTGGCGGACCACTGCCCCGTCAGCGCCGAGCCATCAGGAGCCTTGGTTTCCGTCAGGTCGATGGCAACGCTGCCCACGGTAAAGGTGTTGGTAACGGTGTCGGTCTGGGATGTCAGGTAGGCCAATGTACCACCGGCCAGGCAGCCCAGCGTCAATGTCAGTGCCAAAAGCAGTCCGAGCGTTCTTTTCTTCATGGTTGTTGTTCCCCTTTCAAATGTTTATCCCGGTACAGCGGGACAGATTATAAGATCCGCCGTCTGTTCAATGCCGCGCCTGCTGGCGCCGCTGCCCCTTACGCTCCGGTATCAGCACAAGGAGCAGACCCATTCCCACGGCTCCCAGAAGCAGATACGCTCCCGGCGGCTGGCGAAGATATTGCAGGATATAGCCCAGATACGGGATGCACAGCATCGGTGTTCCCAGCAGCTGCTCCCCCCTTACAGGGGATGCGTCCTCCGCGTCATTGGCATCGCCCCGGGTAAAAAAATACACCTGGCCATCTTCTGCCTCTACCCGGCTGACCCGATGGGTCACCACAGCGCCGGAAGGCACTGTAAAGGTAATGACCATGCCAGCTTTAACGGACGTTTCCGCTATGGGCCGCGTCAGCAGCAGTGCGCCGGTGGGATAGGACGGCTCCATAGACCCGGACAGCACACAGTATCCCCGCAGGCCGTAGAGAGCCGCTGCCAATATACCAACCGCAGCCAAAGCTGACAGAATCCATATTGCCAGCCGACCTTTTCTGCTGTTCATCTCGCCTCACCTCCTCAGCCGCCACGGCACCGTTTCGCCTGGCGGATCTTATTGCCATTACCTTACCGCTTTCGGCTCGTAAATTTTGTCGCTTTACGTCCTATATCCATATTTTTCTTTATTCTTTGCCGCTCTCATTAAAAACTGAAAAAAATTGCTTTTTATATTATGGAATCAGGTCGAAATTTTTTCTTTAAAGGCAAAAAAACACCGAGAGGCCTTTGTAAAAAACGCCTCTCGGTGCTATATGTAATTCGCTTTTGAGCTATGAGGTGGTCAGTTTCCGGTGAGCAGCTTTACCGCCTGTTGGACCGGATCCAGATACCCTGCTTCTCCGCAGCGGCCACCAGGTCATCCCGGAAAGCCGGGTGTGCAACAGAGATCAGCTTCTCCGCCCGCTCCCAGGTGCTGCAGCCCACAAGATTCACGCCGCCGTATTCGGTCACAATATAGTAGGCCAGGCTTCGGGGATCCGTGACCACATCGCCGGTGATCAGCGTGGGATTGATACGGGAAACCATTTCGCCCTTTTTATTGGTAAAAGAGGAGGTCAGGCAGATAAAGGCCTTGCCGCCTCGGGAAACCGCAGCGCTTTCCAAAAAGTCCAGCTGGCCGCCGGTGCCGCTGATCTGCCTGGTGCCGGAGCTTTCGGCGCAAATCTGGCCATACAGGTCCACGGAAATGCAGTTGTTGATGGACACAAAATTATCCAGCTTACCCACAATGGCCGGGTCGTTGCAGTAGGAAATGGGGTAGGTCACCACGCCCGGATTCTCCCGGATCCAGTCGTACAGGTCCTGAGAACCCAGCGCCAGACCGAAGATGCTCTTATACCGATCCAGGGACTTACACTTATTGGTGATCTTTCCGGCTTTATACATATCCAGATAGGAGTCGCACAGCATCTCCGTGTGGATGCCCAGGTCCTTCAGGTCGCTCTTGGCGATCATCTGGCCCACGGCATTGGGCAGGGAGCCGATGCCCAGCTGCAGTGTAGAGCCGTCTGCCATGTTTTGCACCACGAACTCCGCGATCTTCATTTCCTCCTCGGTGGCTGCCGGGGACTTCACATTGGGCAGCGGGCCGTGGTCGCCCTCCACGATCATGTTTACATCGCTGATATGGATGCACTCGTCCAGGCCGCCGTAGACCCAGGGCAGATTTTCGTTTATCTCCAGGATAACGATATCCGCCTTGTCCATCACTGCCCGGGCCGATGCATTGCTGACGGAAAAATTGAAATATCCGTGCTCATTCATGGGAGTCACGCACATGATGGCCACGTTGACCGTGAGAAAATGCGTATAGTACGCGCCCAGATTCCGGAACACCATGGGGATGAAATTGCACAGCCCCCGGTCGCAGAGCTTGCGCTCATAGCCGGACATGTGCCAGCTGTTATAGATAAAGTGCTCCCGGGTAGGGTCGGTCTCCACCATCTGGATCGGCTGGGAGATCAAGTATCCTCTCACCTTTACGCCCCGCAGCTCTTCCTTACGGCGGGCAATGGCGGCGTCCATCAGAGCCGGAAAAGCACCGCCCATGGAAATATCGATCCAGTCACCGCTCTTGACGACTCTCGCTGCCTCGTCCGGGGTGCAGAGTTTGCGCTTATATTCGGCTGAATAATCAAACGGAATGGCCATAGCTTCCTCGCCTCTCTTATTTATTTCACTTTGTTAATTTTATCACTTTCCCGTCACTTTGTCAATGCTTTAACAGGAAATCTCAGGAAAAGCGGGCGGGGTTTTTGTGCCCCGCCCGCAGCGGTATGTTTTAAGACTTTCGATCAGCCCTCGGACTTGCGCTTGTAGTACTCGTACTTCTCCTTGGCGGCCTCTTCCGCATCAGCGAAGAGCACCTTGGCATTCTCCGGGAAGCTCAGCTCCAGGGACGCATAGCGCACCTCGCCCTTCATGAAGTCGTACAGCGGCATGGTGGGCTCCTTGGAGTCCAGGGTGAACTTCTTGGTCTCGGGGCTGTAGCGGTACAGATTCCAGTAGCCGGAGGCCACCGCGTCCTTCATCTCCTGCTGGACATTGCTCATGCCCTTCTTAATGCCGTGGTTGATGCAGGGGGCGTAGCAGATGACAATGGACGGGCCCTTGTGTGCCTCGGCCTCCTTGATGGCCTTGATCAGCTGGTTGGGATTGGCGCCCATGGAGCACTGGGCCACATAGACGTTGTCGTAGGTCATCAGCAGCAGGCCCAGATCCTTCTTGCGGGTCTTCTTACCGCTGGCCTGGAACTGCGCCACCGCGCCCACGGGAGTTGCCTTGGAGGACTGTCCGCCGGTGTTGGAGTACACCTCGGTATCCACCAGCAGCACGTTCACATCCTCGCCCATGGCGAACACGTGGTCCAGACCGCCGTAGCCGATGTCGTAGGCCCAGCCGTCGCCGCCGTACATCCACATGGTCTTCTTGGACATGTCCTTGCGGCGCTTGAGGATCTCGGCCACCACGGCCTGCTCCTCGGCGCTGAAGTTTGTGCTCTCCAGCACGGCCAGCAGCTCGTCGGTAGCAACGGAGGAAGCATCCAGGTCGTCGTAGGTCTCCAGCCACTTGGCGATGGCGGCCTTCACAGCGGTATCCTGGGTCATACCGTCCAGCTGCTTCACGAACTCCGTCACGGCGGCGCGCAGCTGCTTCACAGCCAAGCACATGCCGTAGGAGAACTCGGCGTTGTTTTCAAACAGGGAGTTGGACCATGCCACGCCCTTGCCGGCCTTGTTCTTGCAGTAAGGCACGCAGGGCATAGCTGCGCCCCAGGCCTGGGTGCAGCCGGTGGCGTTGGCCAGGTACATCTTGTCGCCGTAGAGCTGGGTCAGGAGCTTGATATAGGGGGTCTCGCCGCAGCCGGCGCAGGCGCCGTTGAACTCCACCAGGGGCTGGCGCAGCTGGCTGCCCTTGAGGGTAAACTTGTCGATGCGGTCGTTCTTTTCGGGCAGGGTCTGCAGGTATTTCCAGTTTGTCTGGTCCAGAGACACCTCGTGGGTGGGGACCATCTTCAGGGCCTTACCGCTCTTGGGGCAGGAGGAAACGCAGCTGCCGCAGCTGGTGCAGTCCAGCGTGGAAATGCCCATGGTGTACTTCAGTCCGTCCATCTTGGGCCCCTTGGCGTCCACTACGGTCATACCGGCGGGCGCATGAGCGACCTCCGCCTCATCCAGCAGGTAGGGCCGGATCACGGCGTGGGGGCACACGAAGGAGCACATGTTGCACTGGATGCACTCATTGGGATCCCACACCGGCAGGTGCGTGGCGATGCCGCGCTTTTCATACTGAGAGGTACCCAGCGGCATGGTGCCGTCCTCCATACCCTTGAAGGCGGAAACCGGCAGCAGGTCGCCCTTCTGGGCGTTGATGGGCACCAGGATATTCTTGATGATGTCAGGCACATCGGCGGGAGCGGGCTGGATGGCGGCACCGGAGAGATTCTTCCAGCTTTCCTTTACCTGCACCTGCTTTACGGCGTTGATACCCGCGTCCACGGCGGCGATGTTCATGTTCACGATCTTCTCGCCCTTAAGGCCGTAGGTCTTTTTCACGGCGGCCTTCATGTGCTCCACGGCATCCTCCACGGGAATGACGTTTGCCAGCTTGAAGAAGGCGGCCTGAAGCACCATGTTGGAGCGGTTGCCCAGACCCAGGGCCTGGGACTCCTTATTGGCGTCGATGATATAGAACTTGATATCATTTTCCGCAATGTACTTCAGGATGTCGCCGGGCATCTTCTGCTCCAGCTCATCCTCGCTCCACTCGCAGTTGAGCAGGAAGCTGCCGTGGGGCTTCAGCTCAGAGATGATGTCGTACTTGGTCAGATAGGTCTGGTTGTGGCAGGCCACAAAGTCGGCATGGCTCACATAATAGGTGGAGCTGATGGGCTTCTTGCCGAAGCGCAGGTGGCTCTTGGTAATGCCGAAGGACTTCTTGGTGTCGTACTCAAAGTACGCCTGGCAATACATATCGGTGGTCTCGCCGATAATCTTAATGGAGTTTTTGTTGGCGCCCACGGTACCGTCGGAGCCCAGGCCCCAGAACTTGCAGGACACGGTGTCGGCGGAC
>CAKTZK010000018.1 GCA_934635515.1 uncultured Oscillospiraceae bacterium | reverse complement strand
CACTTCCTCGAAATCGCCTCGCTTCTTCCGCCACTGGCGGCGCTTCGGCGATTTCCCCTTACGCAGGGGAGCCTTTGGGGTTACGGATTGCCACGGGCGCGGCGGCATTTTTTCTCCTTTAGGCGCATAGAGATAGCGCAAAAGGAGATGGTACGGATGAAACAAGCCTTGGCGGCGGGAGTGCTGTGGGCGGCGCTGCTGTTCGGCGGCGCCTGGCTGCTGGCGCCCCGGCCGGACCCGGCGCAGACGGAAACGCCTGCGCCCCTGGCCCAGCCCACCGGGGAAGCCCTGGCGGATGAAAAATCGGTCCTGCAGGTGTACGACGGGGAGAAGACCGTGGAGATGACTATGGCGGAGTACTTGCCCGGAGTGGTGCGGGGAGAGATGCCCGCCACCTTTGCCCTGGAGGCCCTGAAGGCCCAGGCGGTGGCGGAGCGGACCTTCATTTATTACCATATGCAGGGCGGGCGCAAGGCGGCCCACCCGGACGCGGATGTGTGCATGGACTACCGCTGCTGCAATGCCTGGGTGTCGGAAGAGCGGGCAAAAAGCAACTGGGGCGATAACTTTGAGGAATATAATCGAAAAATATTACAATCTGTAAAAGAAACGGACGGCCAGGTGATGCTCTATGAGGGCAAACCCATCCTGGCGGCCTTCCATTCCTCCTCGGCGGGGGTCACGGCCAAGAGTGGGGATGCCTGGGTGTCGGATCTGCCATACCTGGTGAGCGTGGAGAGCCCGGAGCAGGCGGAGAGCGTGCCCAACTATTACAGCGTGAACACCTTCCCGGCCTCGGAGTTCCGGGAGAAGATCCTGGCGGAGGAGCCGGAGACGGTGCTGGAGGGCTCGGCCAAGGGATGGATCACGGACCTGAAGCAGAACAGCTCCGGCCGGGTGGAGTCCGCCGTGGTGGGGGGCGTAGTGATCCGGGGGACGAAGCTGCGGAGCATCTTGGGCCTGCGATCGGCCTGCTTCACCGTGGAGTGCGGAGAGGAGGAGATCACCTTCCGGGTCACGGGATTCGGCCACGGGGTGGGCATGAGCCAGTACGGGGCCGATGCCCTGGCAAAGGAGGGCAAGACCTGGCAGGAAATTTTGCGGTGGTATTACCGGGGGGTGTCTATTGAAACCTGGCGGGGAGTATGATATAATATGATATTAAAAATGGGTGTTAGTGTGGGACAAGGGGTGCGGTACCGACGACCCCTCAGTCAGCCTTACGGCTGACAACTCCCCTTGCGCAGGGGAGCCTTTGGAGAACGGATTGCCACGGGCGCGGGGCGCCCTCGCAATGACATCGTTTTTTGCGTCCTATGCAATGGATGTTCACAAAATGTTCAGGAAAGTGTACGCTTTCCCAGTATAATTATAATAGAATAAAGCCTGTCGAAAAGCCTCGCAGAGTTTGCCGCCCGCAGGCGGCAAAAAATTGAGGTCATTTTCTCTCGCGACATGTGCGTGAGAGAAAATACTTCTCAGGCTGCAAGTGTGGAATTTTGAGCCATCGGCTCAAAATTATGCGCGCAGCAGACTGCAATCCTTTTGTCGGAAAAACCCGGAGGGTTTTTCGACAGTCTCAAAAAAGACCGCCCCCGGCGGAAACAAAGGAGGAGCCTTCATGGCACGCAATATTTTGGTGGTTGAGGATGACCGGAACATATCGGACCTGATCCGTATGTACATGGAAAAGGAGGGCTTTGAGGTCCGCAGCGCCTACGACGGCGGCAAGGCCATTGAGGAGTTTGAAAAGCAGGCGCCGGATCTGGTGCTGCTGGACATTATGCTCCCGGTGATGGACGGCTGGGCCGTGTGCGGTAAGATACGCGAGACCAGCAAGGTGCCCATTATCATGCTCACCGCCAAAAGCGAGGTGAACGACCGCATCACGGGCCTGGAGATGGGCGCGGACGACTACATCATCAAGCCCTTTGAGATGAAGGAGCTGATGGCCCGCATCAACGCCGTGCTGCGCCGCAGCGAGATCCCCGACGACACGAAGAAGCGTCTGGTGTTCGACAAGCTCATCATCGACCTGGACAGCTATGAGCTGATCGTGGACGGCAAGAAGGTGGACACGCCTCCCAAGGAGCTGGAACTGCTGTATCACCTGGCCTCTACGCCCAACCGGGTCTACACCCGCAACCAGCTGCTGGACGAGGTGTGGGGCTTTGACTACTTCGGTGACAGCCGCACGGTGGACGTGCACATCAAGCGCCTGCGGGAAAAGGTGGAAAACGTGTCCGACCAGTGGGCGCTGAAAACCGTGTGGGGCGTAGGCTATAAGTTTGAAGTGAAGTAAAAATGAAGGAACTGAAAAACCGTTTCCGCAGCCTGTATTGGCAGCAGTTCAGCCTCCTTGCGGGGGTCTTGCTGCTGACGCTGCTGCTGCTGGGCGCGTCCTTTTACGCGCTGAGCTATAACTATCTGGTGGGCGAAAAGCGGGATGAGATGAAGACCCGGGCCCAGGTCATCGCCCAGATGACGGCGGACTACCTGGCCGCCAGCGAAAGCGACCAGGCGGAGGTGGACAGCAGCCTCAGCCGCATGGCGGGTGTTGCCAGCATGATGACGGAGGTAAACTTCCTTATATGCGATGAAAACGGACAGGCCATGCTCACCACCGACGACAGCCTGGCCGGTAAGAGCATCCGTCTGCCGGAGGAGATGCAGACGAAGATCCTGAACAATGAAAACGGCTTTGAGGGCAACACCACCCTTTCGGGCCTGTATAGGCTGCGGCAGTTTGCCGTGGGCCTGCCGGTGCGCTCGGCAGATGGGCAGGTGGTAGGCATGGTGCTGGCCATGATCGACGCCAGCCAGCTGATGCGGCTGTGGCGGTCGTTTACGGGGCTGTTTTTCATGATCTCTGCCGTGGTGCTGCTGATCGCCTTTGTGGCCAGCTCCTTTATGTCCATGCGGCAAATTCAGCCCATCAAGGAGATGGTTCGGGGCACCCGGGCCTATGCCGCCGGGAACTTTGACATACGCATTGAGGACGAGGGCCGGGGCGACGAAATAGGCGAGCTGGCCCGCTCCTTTAACATGATGGCCGACTCCCTTTGCGAGACGGAGCGCCAGCGCCGGGACTTTATCGCCAACATCTCCCACGAGCTGAAAACGCCTATGACCTCCATTGCCGGCTATACCGACGGCATCCTGGACGGGACCATTCCCCAAAAGGACGAGCGGCGGTACCTGCAAATTATTTCCGACGAGAGCCACCGGCTCAGCCGCCTGGTGCGGCGGATGCTGGATATCTCCCAGATCCAGTCCCAGGAGATGCACAAGGAGGACTTCGACCTGTGCGAGAGCATGCGCATCGCGCTGCTGAGCATGGAGCAGAAGATCAACGACCGGGGCCTGGATGTGGAGGCGGATATCCCGGAGGACTCGGTGATGGTCCGGGGCGATAATGAACTGATCACCCAGGTGGTGTATAACCTGCTGGAAAACGCCACTAAGTTCGCCGCGGAAAAGTCCACCCTCTACCTGGGCCTCACCTGCCAGGGGGAGAAGGCGGTGGTCACCGTGCGCAATACCGGCAACACCATTCCCGCCCAGGAGATCCCGCTGCTGTTTGAGCGGTTCCACAAGTCCGACAAGTCCCGCAGCGTGGATAAGGACGGCTACGGCCTGGGGCTGTATGTGGTGAAGACCATTCTCAACCAACATAAAGAAAAGATCACCGTGACCAGTGAAAACGGCGTAACGGCCTTCAGCTTTACAGTGCAGATGGCCGACGGCGCCCGCGCCTACGGGGAGGAGCAAGAGAAATGATGGACGAAAACAACCTGACGCCCCAGGGCGGAGAGGACCGGGAGGTCGTATCCTGGTATGTGCCCCCGGAGCAGGGGGAGGAAGTGGTGCGCTACTATGTGCAGCCCCAGCCGCTGCCGGAGAGCGTGCGTCCCCGGGCGGCTGCCCCGGTGAAAAAGAAGAAAAAGGGCTGGGTCATTTTTGTGATACTGGCGGCGGTGCTGGCGGTGATCATCGGGGTGACGGCGCTTGTGGTGCATTTGCTGGGCGATGATGAGCCGGGCCTGGACGATGACAGCCACGCCGGGAGCATAGTGGACATTTCCAGCGAGGACGGATGCTATATTCCCGCTGCGGATCCGGCGCCGGGCGTGCGCATGGAGCTGGTGGCCCCGGGGGAGGAGAGCCTCTCCGCGGTGGACGTGTTCCAGAAAATGAGCGCCTCCACGGTGACGGTGCTGGCCACCAATGCCGCCGGTAAAAGCTTTATGGGCACGGGCATCCTGCTCACAGCCGACGGATACTTTGTCACCAACGCCCATGTGGTGTCGGGCACCAATTCCTGCATTATGGCCCTGGACAGCGGCGACACCTACGAGGCGCAGCTGGTGGGCTATGACGCGGGCCAGGACATTGCCGTTTTGAAGGCGGTGGACGCCCAGGGCCTGACTCCGGCGGAGTTCTGCGACTCGGATTACTGCATGGTGGGCGAAACGGTGTATGCCATCGGCAATCCCCTGAGCCTGAACCTCCGGGGCACCTTTACCGCGGGAATTCTCTCGGGACTGGAGCGGCAGATGGAACTGGACGGCAAGACCCTGACCATGCTCCAGACCAACGCCGCCGTAAATAACGGAAACTCCGGCGGCCCGCTGATCAATGCTTATGGTCAGGTCATCGGCATCGTGACCATGAAGATGAGCAGCAATGCATCCGGCGCCGAGGCGTCGGTGGAGGGCCTGGGCTTTGCGCTGCCCACCTCCCAGGTGGCATACGTGGTCAATGACATTCTGGCCACCGGCCAGTTTGAGGGCATTCCCACCTATGGCTTCACCATTGTGACGGAGTATGACGAGGCGGGCCAGCCCTATGTGGTCATCCACTCTGTGGAGGAGGGCATGGGCGCCGAAGCGGCCGGTGTGCAGGCCGGCGATATACTGGTGGCGGCGGACGATCAGGTCATCCATGAAAACTGGGACCTGCTGGACTACCGGCGCCAGCTCCGGGTGGGCGACACCGTGGACCTGACCCTTATGCGGGACGGGAAAGAGATCCACTGTTTTGTGACGTTGACGGCGACGAAGTGACGGGATGATTTGATCGGAATATGGAAAAGGACGGACCGGGAGGTCCGTCCTTTTTATGCGATAATGTAGGGCGGGGTGGTCCTGTTGCGGTGCCCAAAATTTCTACGCTGGCTAACGGCGGACGCTTGAAATTTTGACCGCGGCCACTCGCTCACCTCGCTTCTTCTGCCACTGGCAGCGCTCGGTTCGCTCCCCACACCCCGCCGGGTGCGCAGCAAGGGGGGCGGTAGTCGACCCCTCAGTCACGGCTTTGCCGTGACAGCCCCCTTTAGGCAAGGGGGCCATGGGGACGGGGGCTGCGGATTGCCACACCAGTGACAGAAGCTGAAGAAATTCGCGTGTCATTCCGAGACCAGTCCGCAGACTGGTCGTGGGAATCCGTAATACCACTGTGTAAAGGTCGAGGAGAACGGATTGCCACACCAGTGACATCGGTCACTGGTTCGCAATGACAGGGAGTTTTACATGGAGTGCGGTACGGCGGGACGATGTGGGCATCGTCCCCTACGAAATTCCTTGTAGGGGCGTCCGCCCCTGTCCGCCCGGGGATCATTTATTTTTCGGTGGCTTGCTGAAAACGGTATAGAGCCCGGCGGCCAGGAGAAATACGCCGAAGGGCTTTTTCAGAACTTCCACCTCCACGGCGGTGGCGGCCCAGGCGGCAGCGGCGGTAACGGGCAGGGCCCAGGGAATGGAGGAGCGGAGCAGGGACGGCTCTAACAGGCCGTTTTTCTTGTGCTCTAACAAGGCCATGGCTGCCGTGGGGAGGAAATACAGGAGGTTGATGCCCTGAGCGGTAAGCTGGTCTACGCCCAGAAACAGGGTCATCACCAGGAGCAGCAGCGTGCCGCCGCCGATGCCCCAGGCGGAGAGAATACCCGTTAAAAATCCGGCCAGGGCGGGGAGAAAGTAGTCCTTCACAGCAGATACCGCACCCCGCCGTAGATCAAAAACACGCCGAAGATCCGCCGCAGCCAGGGGGCGGACACCTTGCGGAAGAGCCTGCCGCCTACAAGCCCGCCTGCCAGGCCTCCCAGCAGATACGGAAGCGCTGTGACCAGGCGCAGGCCTGTGCGCAGCAGGTAGATCGCCGCCGACAAGGCGCACAGAGGGAAGATTACCGCCACGCAGTTGGCGAAGGCCCGCTTCTGCCCCACCCGGCACCAGCCGGTGAGCAGCGGCACAAGAACCGTGCCGCCGCCCCCGCCGAACAAACCGTTGATAAGCCCCGCGGCAGCGCCGCTGAGCCGGTATTTCCACTTTATATCCATGGTTTCACCCCCTTTTATGTATCCCCTCACGGCCAAAAGGCTGTGAGGGGACTGAACTTTACATCTTGCGGAAGCTCTTGCAGTCGGTGCACTGGTCCATGGAGGGATTGCTCTCATGGGTGCCGATCTGGATGGAGTGCAGGCCGCAGTTGTTCACGTCGCTGCAGTGATGGGCGCAGCTGGTGACGGTGCATTTGATGGCGGAGTTGGGGGTGCAGGCGCACCCGTCGTTGGTACAGTTAGACATAGCTTCTTCCTCCAAAAAAATAAACTCGGGATAAGACCCGAGTTTATTGTGTGCCGCACGAAAAAAAGTATACGAAGAAAATTTTCGATGGGGGATGGGGCGTGACCGTTGCAAGGAGTGCGATGCGTCGACCCCTCAGTCGCGGCGGGGCCGCGCCAGCTCCCCTTACGCAGGGGAGCCTTTTATAAATTGCCACGGCCGGGGTGGTCGTGGCAATGCTTTTTTACATGCCGTGCAGGGCCGGGATGAAGGCGGTGGCCAGGGCAAAATAGATCAGCAGGCTGGTGGCGTCCACGATGGTACTGATGAAGGGAGAGGCCATCACAGCCGGGTCCAGGCCCACCTTTTCCGCCAGCAGGGGCAGGGCGCAGCCCACGCATTTGGCGAAGATCACCACGAACAAAATCGTCAGGCACACCACTGTGCAGACGGTGATGGTCACGGCGCCGTTGCCCAGAAGCATACGGTCCACCAGCAGCATTTTCACAAAATTGGCCGACGCCAGGCACACACCGCACAAAAACGACACCCGCAGCTCCTTCCAAAGCACCTGCAGCAGGTCGGAGAAGTCCACCTCGTCCAGGCTCAGGGCGCGGATCACCGCTACACTTGCCTGGGTGCCGGAGTTACCGCCGGTGCCGGAGAGCATAGGAATATAGGCGTTGAGCACCAGGCAGGCCGCCAGCTTGCTCTCGTAATGGTTGAGAATGAGGCCGGTGAAGGTGGCCGAGAGCATCAGCACCATCAGCCAGGGGATACGGGCCTTCCAGGTGGAGTAAATGGAGGTTTTCAGATACGGCTTGTCCGAGGGCAGCATAGCCGCCATCTTCTCGAAGTCCTCCGTGGTCTCCTCTTCGATAACATCCATGGCATCGTCTACGGTAACGATACCGATGAGGCGGTTTTCCTGGTCCACCACAGGCATGGCAAGATAGTCGTACTTGCTCATGGCCTGGGCCACATCCTCCTTGTCGTCCAGGGTGGTGACGGAGACCACATTGGGGTCCATGAGCTCCTCAATGCGGTCATCCTCGTCGGCCAGAAGCAGGTCCCGGACGGACAGCACGCCCTGCAGGTGGCGGGTGGGATCGGTGACATACAGGATGTTGATGGTCTCCAACTCGCCGCCGATACGGCGGATGCGCTTGAAGGCGTCCGCCACGGTCATATCCTTTTTCAGACTCAGGTACTCCACATTCATAATGGAGCCGGCGGAGTCCTCGGGATACTGCAGCATTTCGTTGATGGACTTGCGCATTTCCGGGGTGGCCTTATCCAGAATACGGATAACAACGCTGGCGGGCATCTCCTCCACAATGTCCACGGCATCGTCCAGATACAGCTCGTCCAGCACTTCCTTCAGCTCCGTGTTGGAGAAGCCGTTGATGAGCATTTCCTGGCTGTCGGACTCCAGCTCCACGAACACCTCTGCCGCCAGCTCCTTGGGCAGCAGCCGGTACAGCAGGGGCATGAACTCCTCGCCGGCTTCCTCCAAAAGCATGGCGATGTCCGGCGGCTCCAGGGGGAGGAGCAGGTCTCGGACGGCGGCGTACTGCTTTCGTCGCAGCATGTCCTTAATTTCATCCAAATAGCGGTCCAATTCTTCTTCGCGGTCAAACATGGTTAGCTCCTCCTTTTCTGCAAAAAATAAAAGCCGCAGCCGGGCTCCGGGTGAGGCGGGCCGCTGCGGAAAAGTGCGCCATACAGAGTGTGACGCGGGCTATTGTCCACCGTAACAAGCTTTAGCATCGCGGGGCAATGAAACTGCATTAGATGATACCTTGGTTTCGATATCGCCTGTTCAAACCATCTTATGGTGTCTCCACCACTTCGCGGCAGCAGTCCGTATCCCTGCGGTAGCCTTACCTACCGGAACATTATAACTGGCGAAAAAACTTCGTTTTTTCTGCCAAAAGGCATGCAGCCTGCTGCGCGCATAATTTTTGCGCAGAGCGCAAAAATTCCACACTGGCAGTCTGAGAGGTATTTTTCCCCACGCGCATGTCGCGGTGAAAAATGATCTCAATTTTTTGCCGCCTGCGGGCGGCAAACTCTGCGAGGCCTTTAACATGTTAATACTATGCCAAAAAAATGCCGCTGTCAACCCTTTTTGTGAGGCGAGCCGGGAGAAATGTTGCAGGGGCGATTGTAGGCGGGTTGTAGGGGCGGACGACTCTGTCCGCCCGGTGCGTTGGGGTATTGATCGTGCGTCCGGACGGGGCAGAGCCCCGCCCGGACAGGCGGATGGATTATTTCCGGGAGAGAACGGTGCCGTCGTTTTTGTGAATGCTGTTTTCGGCCAGCACGCCCCGGACGCAGGAGGTGGGGTAGATAATGCTGTGGCGGCCGATAACGGAGCCGGGGTTCAGGACGCTGTTGCAGCCCACCTCCACAAAGTCGCCCAGCATGGCGCCCACCTTTTTGCGGCCGGTGTCCATGCGCTCATCGCCGCAGCGGACCACCACCGGCAGCTTGTCGCTTTTTACATTGGAGGTGATGGACCCGGCGCCCATGTGGGACTTGTAGCCCAGGATGGAGTCGCCTACATAATTATAATGGGGGGTCTGGACATTGTCGAAGAGGATCACGTTTTTCAGCTCCACGGAGTTGCCCACCACGCAGCCGGCGCCAACCAGGGCGCTGCCCCGGATGAAGGCGCAGTGGCGCACCTCCGTCTCCGGGCCGATGATGCAGGGGCCGCCCAGGTAGGCGGTGGGGGCCACGGTGGCGGTTTTATGCACCCAGACCTGGGGGGAAACCTCGTCGTAGCCCTCCAGGGTGGGGCCCACGGAGAGAATGAAGTCCTTTATGCCCGCCAGGGCCTCCCAGGGATAGGTGAACTGGGTGAGATAGTCTTTGGCAATGGTGTGGTTCAGATTGAAAAGGTCGGTGATGGTCAGCATGATGGTCTCCTTATTATATGGTAAAAATTTTGTCGGGGTTTAGTCAACGATGGACTCCAGCTGGGACAGGGACAGGCCTTGGATCAAAACGCTGTCCTCCTTTGCACCCAGGGTGTGCATCTCCAGCTTTTTCAGCGCCGAAAAATACTCGCAGTCGCCCAGGATGGAATCCTTCGTGGTGCTTACGAGCACCATCCGCCAGTCTGCCACCGGCTTCCCGTCCACGGCATATTTCGTTTGCGGGGCTGTGGGCAGGATGGTTTCGGTGCCCTCGGTCAACGCGATGGCGCCGAAGGGAACACCGTCAGGACCACGGTAAAACTTGGGCGCAGCCGTGTGGGCCTGCGACCAATCGGCGGTGGGTTTTTCTTTTTTGAATTTACTGAATAAGCTCATGTTTGTCTCCTTATAGTGTGACGGTTTTTGCAAGGGGTGCGGAGCGTCGACCCCTCAGTCACGGCGAAGCCGTGACAGCTCCCCTTACGCAGGGGAGCCTTTGGGGGACGGGGGTTACGGATTGCCACGACCAGTGTGCGCACTGGTCTCGCAATGACATGGATTTTTACAAGGGGTGCGGTGGGGCGGCGGGGTGTGGTCACCCCGCCCTACAATGTTGGCCCCCTTGCCTAAAGGGGGCTGGCACGGCGAAGCCGTGACTGGGGGATTCCTCCCCGCACCGGCTTCCCGCAAACGAACACCCCATACTCCGCAAGTATCCCTCCACCAACCTTCGGTTGGTCCCCCTCCCTTTAGGCAAGGGAGGCTTTGGAGGCGGGGGGCGGATTACCGCGACCAGTTTGTGAACTGGCCCCGCAATGCCATGGGATTTTGCATGGTGCCATTGTAGCACCGCCGCCGCCGTTTGTAAATATGTTCAAAAATTGTTTACAGGGTGGGCATTTACATTTGAAATTTGATGCGCTACAATATGGTCAATAATAGTCAATCGAGATGCGTGGGCATCTCTTTTTACACGAAGGGAGCGTTTTTCATGCGCAAAAAGCAATTCAAGGCCGAGTCCAAGCGGCTGCTGGACCTGATGGTGAACTCCATCTACACCCATAAGGAGATCTTCCTGCGGGAGATCATTTCCAATGCCTCGGATGCCATTGACAAGCTCTGCTATCTGTCCCTGACAGACGATAAGGTGGGGCTGAACCGGGGCGACTTTGCCATTACCATTTCGGTGGACAAGGACGCCCGGACCCTCACCGTCAGCGACAACGGCATCGGCATGAGCGCGGACGAGCTGGAGAATAACCTGGGCGTCATCGCCTCCAGCGGCAGCTACAAGTTCCGCCGGGAGCAGAGCGAGGACGCGGATACCGACATCATCGGCCAGTTCGGCGTGGGCTTTTATTCGGCCTTTATGGTGGCCGACCACATCACCGTGGTGACGAAGAAATACGGCGAGACCCAGGCCTGGAAGTGGGAGTCCTCCGGCGCGGAGGGCTACACCGTCACCGAGGCGGAGCGGGACGCCGTGGGCACGGACATCATCATGCACATCAAAGAGGACGGCGAGGAGGCCGGGGAGTTCAGCCGCTATCTGGAGGACTGGACCATTAAGAGCCTGGTAAAAAAATACTCCGATTACATCCGTTTCCCCATTAAAATGCTCCTGCCCCACTCGGTGAAAAAGCCCGACAGCCCCGATGATAAGCCCGAGTATGAAACGGTGTATGAGTGGGAGACCCTCAACAGCATGGTGCCCCTGTGGCAGCGGAAAAAGAGCGAGGTCACCAAGGAGGAGTACGACGAATTTTACCAGCAGCGCTTCGGCGAGATGGCCCCGCCCCAGAGCGTTATCTCCGTGTCCGCCGAGGGGGCGGTGACCTACAAGGCCCTGCTGTTCCTCCCCTCCAAGGTGCCGAATCTGTACTACACCCAGGACTTTAAGCCGGGCCTGCAGCTCTACTCCGCAGGGGTCATGATCATGGACCACTGCCAGGAGCTGCTGCCGGAGTATTTCAGCTTCGTCCGGGGCGTGGTAGACTCTCCGGACCTGAGTCTGAATATCTCCCGGGAGCTTTTGCAGCACGACAGACAGCTGAAAATCATCTCCTCCAACCTGGAAAAGAAGATCATTTCCGAGCTGAAGAAGCTGCTCTCCGATGACCGGGCGGGCTATGAGAAGTTCTATGAGAACTTTGGCCGGGCCCTGAAGGTGGGCGTGCTGAACCAGTTTGGCGAAAAGCGGGAGAGCCTCCAGGAGCTGCTGCTGTTCTACTCCTCTACGGAGAAGAAACTCGTAACCCTCCGGGAGTATGCGGACCGTATGCCCGAGAGCCAGAAGTATATTTATTATGCCGCCGGGGACACCCTGGAGGCCATCGACAGTCTGCCCCAGACGGAGCTTTTGAAGGAGCGCGGCACGGAGATCCTCTACTGCACCGACCGGGCGGACGAGTTCCTGGCGGACAGCCTGCGCACCTACGACGGCAAGGAGTTCCGCTCCGCCGTGGACGGCGACCTGGGCCTGGAGGACGAGCCCAAGCCCCAGGAGAGCGAGAGCGACAAGGCGTGCCTGGCGTTCATCAAGGAGACTTTGGGCGACCGTGTGGACGAGGTGAAGGCGTCACAAAAGCTCAAGAGCCACCCGGTTTGCATGACCAGCGGCGACGGGCTGACCTTTGAAATGGAGAAATATTTCCAGGCGGTGCAGCCGGAAATGGGCATGAAGGCCAAGCGCATTTTGGAGGTGAATGTGGCGCACCCGGCGTTTTTGAAGCTGGAGAGTGTGCGGGCAACCGATACGGAGCTGGCGAAAAAGTACGCGGAGGTGCTGTATAACCAGGCGCTGCTCATTGCGGGCCTGCCCCTGGCGGACCCGTCGGGGTATACGGATTTGGTGTGCTCGCTGTGGAGCTAAGATTACTGGCGAAAAATCCCGACACTAAAGCCTCCCTTTAGGCAAGGGAGACAACGGTTTTCTGATGGCGCGGTGGGAGGCCGGGCGGCGGGGTGAGGGCACCCCGCCCTACGCATGACAAGGAGTGCGGAAAACGGGGCGTCGAGGACGCCGCCCCCTACGGACGGGTTGCATGGAGTGCGGTGGGGCGGGCCGATGTGGGCATCGGCCCCTACGGGGGTCTACAAGAGTTGCGGTGGGGCAGGTGACAGCGAGGGTCGCCCCCACGGGCGCTCTTAAGAGGTGCGGTACCGTCGACCCCTCAGTCACGGCTTCGCCGTGCCAGCCTGCCCACCGTCGTGCCAGCCGACTGACGGCCACTGTCGTGGCCGCCAATCGGGGCACTTCCTCGAAATCGCCTTGCTGCATCCGCCACTGGCGGCGCTGCGGCGATTTCCCCTTACGCAGGGGAGCCAACGAAAAAGCCTCCCCTGTGTAAGGGGAGGTGGCGCGAAGCGCCGGAAGGGTTGTCCCGTAGGGGTACGGATGCCCCTGTTGCGGTGCCCAAAATTTCTGCGCTGCCTTACGGCGGGTGCTTGAAATTTTGACCGCGGCCACTCGCTCATCTCGCTTCATCCGCCACTGGCGGCGCTCGATTCGCTCCCCACAGCCAGTGTGCGCACGGGCTTTGCCATGACAGGAACTTAGAAAAATAAGAAGTCCGGGACCTCCAAGGTCCCGGACTTTTCCGTTTCATAGGTGCGAGGTAATTCTATTTCGTTGTCGTCCAGAATCGAGAGAATAAAATCACTCAGTTCCTCCGGCAGCTCCCGGTATGCAACGGTATCATCTGCGCCGTCGTAGTAAAGCCGCAGACAGAGCCGACCATCCACCGAGATAAAGGTATAGCCTCGGGATGTGGAAAAAGCCCCGTCTTTACTTATTTTAAAAAAGTGAAGCTCACCGTCTAAGGGTTGTGTGTCATTATCCGGCTGGGGAAATTTTTTCGCGCCCTCCTTGCTTTTGGCAGGCGAAAGCGGATCGTAGCCGCTTTCATCGGCATATTCCACAAGGCGGTCGAAGAGCTGGGAGTCCACCTCGATGGGGATGGCCGGAATACCCCCGACATTGCTGTTGCCGATGAGACAGTAAAAATCAAAATTATCCGGGTCGCTGTATTGGGCGACTGCCTCATCATAGCAGCTGCTGGCAAAAAATACGCAGGGTTTTGCCTTGTGATAGGCGATGTAGCAGTCATAGGGCGTGGAGGGGTATTTGTGATAGGGGCCTTCCGGGGCGGACTCCCGGCCGATATTTTTCTCGTCGTGGGGATACAGGGTGTAGGTGAAGGCCTGATTATAAGACTTGCCGTCGATGATAACGGCGTCGGGCACGGTCAGGAGATTGGAGCAGGAAACAGAGCAAAATACGAGCGCCGCCGAAAAAAGAAGCAAAAATAGCTTTTTCATAGGTAGATCCTCTCTGATGCATGTGTTTGTACTGCGGTCAAGATCATTGTAGCATGGCGCGCGGGGATGGGTCAAGCTATTTTCGAGAGCAGCAAAAGGCGGGAAGCTATGCTTCCCGCCTTTTGGTTGTTTATTACGGCTTTTTCTGCTGCCTGCACCAGATATTCATGATGGTGCGGGCGGGGAGGAGCTTCACCAGGCGCACCTGCATACGCACGGGGAGGCCCAGGATGGAGACGGTTTTGCCTTTGCGCAGGTCGGCCATGGCCTTTGTGACCACATCCTTGGATTCATACCAGCGGTCATAAAAAGACACGGTGTTGTCGTGGACAGCCCGGTCCATGAACTCCGTTTTTACCCACCCGGGGCACACGCACAGCACCTGGATGTCCCGGCTTTTCAGCTCCCGGCCCAGGGCCCGGGAGAAGCTGAGTACATAGGCCTTGCTGGCGCCGTACACGCTCATGTAGGGCACCGGCTGCCAGGAGGAGTTGGAGCCAAGATTGATAATTTTGCTGCCCGGGTGCATATAGGGCAGGCTCAGATGGCACATGGCGGTGAGGGCCCGGTCGTTCAGCTCCACGATGCCCAGCTGGGAGGGCAGGTCCATCTCTGTAAAGGGGGTGAACTTGCCATATCCGGCGGCGTTCACCAGGGCCACGATCTCCGGCTGCTCCTGCGCAAGGGCTTCCTGATAGCGGCGGAAAGACTCGTCCCGGGACAGGTCCATGGCCAGGGGTACCACGGCGGCCTGCACCTGCTCCTGCAGGGCCAGGAGGCGGTCCTCCCGCCGGGCGATGACCCAAATTTCCTGGGGGTGGAACTCTTTATCCACGGCCAGCACAAAGTCCCGGCCCATGCCCGAGGAGGCCCCGGTGACAACAGCGATCTTTTTCATATATATGCCCTCCTAAAAGGTCGATTTATGGGGACAGTATACCACAAAACAGCGTCCGGGCAAAGAAAAAATAATTCTATAAAAATTTTTAAAATTGGTATTGACATTTTAAAACTACTGAATATACACAGTAGTGTAAGAACGAGATACGAAAGGAGCTGCCTATGAATCCGCAATATAAAAAAGGCGTGCTGGAGCTGTGCGTGCTGTCGCTGCTGCGCGGGCAGGACCGCTATGGATATGAGATCTCCGATTATTTGTCGAAGCACATCGACATCGCCGACGGCACGGTGTACCCGTTGCTGCGCAAGATGAAGGCGGACGGCCTGGTGACCACCTATCTCCAGGAGGAGAGCGGCGGGCCGCCCCGGAAATACTACAAGCTCACGCAGTTGGGCGAGGATGTTTACAATATGGACCGGGCAGACTATCTGCGCTTTGCCGAGGCTGTCCGGGCGCTTTTGAAGGAGGATGAAGACGATGAAGAAAACTGAGTTTTTAGAGCGGCTGGGCCAGGAGCTGGAAAAGCGGAATGTGGCCGACCCGGCGGATATAGTGGAGGAATACGAGCAGCATTGGGCGGACTCATCCCTGCCATGCCCTACTGGTACGGGGCCATGCTGGCCCTGACTTTTGCGGCCCTGGCAGTGCTGGCGGCGGTGGGCTGCGTGTATTACGGGGCGTTTTTGCGCCAGTTGGTGCGGTCCTATGGGCGATTTTGTCACAATACGCTGGCAGTGGCCTCCGGCGGGGCGGTACTACCGGCCCTGGCCATCAACCCGCAGTTTTCCGGCAAGACCAAGCGCCGTCTGCGCACGGCGGCCCTGGTGGCCCTGGCGCTGTTCGCCGCATGCTTCGTGCTTTCCTATGTGGTGTGCGCCCTGTCGGCGGGCAGCTTCCAGTTCTGGCATGTGTGGGGCTGGTTTGTGAAGTGAGGTGAGAACATCATGTATGGTTTGAATGCGGTGGCGCTGGTGTTTTTCGGCTGCATCAATGTGCTGGCGTATCGGCTGTGCAAGGCCCCGGCGGGTAGGCGCAGAGGGGTGATGCGGGCGCTGTGCGCGGCGCTGCTGCTGGGCAATCTGCTGCGCTACGGCGTTGTGTATCCGTTCATCCGGGGCGTGGTAATGCTGCCGGTGGAGTTTTCCACCGTGGCCTACTTCGCCGTGCCTGCGATTTTGCTGACCGGGCGGAAAAAGCTGCATAGCTGGGCGGCCTACTCCGGGCTCATGGCGGGATTTTCCTACTACCTGGCTATGATCCGCGGCTGGCGGGCTGATCTACGGGGAAAACCCGCCGCTGAATGTGTTCATCTCCCTGTTCTGCCACGCGACCATCTACCTCTGCGGCTTTGTGACCATCGGCACGGAGGTGTGCAGTGCCAAGGACGCGCCGAAGCTGGCCCTGGGTGTGGCGCTGGTGGCGGTGCGGGCCGCCCTGCTGCGGCCCTGGGTGACGGGCAGCGAGGGTCTGCTCATCTACATTCTGCTGGACGGAGCCGCCGTGAAGCAGGTGCTGCCCCAAGGCGCGTGGAGCGCGGCGCTGCCGGTCTACTACTTGGCCCTGGTGGCCTTTGTGGGCCTGACGATCCGGGGATTTTTCTGCGGGAATCAGAAGCAGTATCAAAAATTCTCCGCTGCGCAGGCGGCGTGAGGGAGAACGCGGCCCCGGCTTTATGCCGGGGCTTTTCCTTTTTAAACAAGAAAAAGCCCCCGGCTATTGCCGAGAGCTTTTTTGGCAGCGGGAGAAGGATTCGAGCCCTCGGCGCAAGCGCCGAGGGCTGCGCTATGATTAAAAAAATGTGAGGGTCCGAATCCCCTGTTTTTGAAAATTGCGAAAAAAGAAAAAGCCCCCGGCTATTGCCGAGAGCTTTCATGGCAGCGGGAGAAGGATTCGAACCCTCACATACGGAGTCAGAGTCCGCTGTGCTACCTTTACACAATCCCGCTATGTTCCGAAGAACAAAAACTATTATACAGGTTTTGCGGCGTTTGTCAACAGTTTTTTTCGCCAAACGGATAATTTTGCCGGTGAGAGCCGTCTGGGTTTGGTTGCGAAAGGGGCGGTGCTGTGTTATACTGGCAAAAAGGAGGGAAATTACCATGAAAAATCTGAAAAAAGCCATGGCCCTTTTGCTGGCCCTGGCGCTGGTGCTGGCTCTGTGCGCCTGCGCAAAGCCCATGCCCATTGCCGCGGGAAAGAACACCGTGGGCGTGAAGAACGGTGAGACTCTGGGCACGGGCAATGCTACTTTTTCCGTAGAAGTGACGGATGCCGAGGGCGCCAAGATCACCTTTACCGTCAAGACCGATGAAAAGACGGTGGGCGCGGCCCTGCAGGCGCTGGATCTCATCAGCGGCGAGAAGGGCGATTATGGCCTGTATGTCAAGGAAGTCACCGGCATCACCGCGGACTACGAGGCGGACGGCAGCTACTGGGCCTTTTATATCGACGGCCAGTACGCCGCTACGGCTGTGGACCTGACCGACGTGCAGGACGGCGCGGTGTATGGCTTTGCTGTGGAGAAAATGCAATAAAAAAACGGCCCATTGGGCCGTTTTTTTAGATTCCTGCGGGGATTTTTGTCGTGACCTTTACAGGATCTCTGCCGCCGTGCGCAGCACCTGAGCGGCGGCGCTTCCGGCTACGGCGCTGCCGCCGCCGCCGTTTTCCACCAGGACAACAAAGGCCAGAGGCAGGGTGTCGCTGTCCACAAAGCCCGCAAACCAGCTGTGGGGCGCTTTGCCCTGGCCCACCTCGGCGGTGCCGGACTTGGCGCACACCGGCAGGTCGTCAAATCGGCTCTGGCCGTAGGTCTCCGTCACATTGTTGCGCAGCATCCTGGCCAGAGTGTCGCAGGTATCCTGGCTCCAGATCTCCAGTGTGCCGGAGGACCCGGCGGAGCGGGTGAGGCCGCTGCCCAGAGAGGAGACCTTCTCCAGCAGATACGGCTCCCGGGCGCTGCCCCGGCCGCCAATGGCCCCCATCATGGCCATCAGGGAGCAGGGGTTCACCAGATCCTCATATTGCCCCACGCCGGACCAGCCCACATTGCTGTGGGCGTCGGACACCTGATAGGCTCCGGCGGCCGTCTCGATGCCGCTGACGGTATGGCTCTCCAGCAGGCCCGCAGCCCGGGCGTACTGCTCCAGGGTCTCGCCGCCCAGCTCCACGGCCAGCTGCGCAAAAACACAGTTGCAGGAGTTGGCCATGGCTCCGTAAAAGTCCATGGTCCCGTGGACGTAGGGGCAGGTGATGGTGTCGCCGTCAATATCCACGCTGCCGGTGCAGCGGAAGGTGCGGTCCGACACGTCCTCCAGGTTTTCCAGGGCGGCGGCCGCCGTGACCACCTTAAACACGGAGCCGGGGGTGAAGGTGGAGGAGAGGAGACGGTTTAGGTACACGCCGTCGTAACGGCTGTCCCCGTCCTCGATCTCCGGAGGATCGGCGGGGTCGAAGCTGGGGGAGGAGACCATGCACAGGATTTCCCCGGTCTGATAATTGTATACGCCGATGGTGCCCTTGGAGTCCCCCAAGGCCTCATAGGCCGCTGTCTGCAGGCGGCTGTCCAAAGTCAGGTACACCCGGCCTCCGCCGCCGTTGATACCGGTGAGCAGATCATAGTTCAGCAGCTGCTTTTCAAAATTCTGCAGGGCGGAGGTGGAGATGTTCCCGGCGGTGTCGCCCACGGCGTGGAGGGTGGCCCGGCGGAGCTCGCCGTCTTCGCTGTAGGAGCCGGTGGCGGCATCAAAAAGGATCTCGCCGTTTCGGTCCACGATCTGCCCCAGGGTGGGCACGCCGCCGTCAAAGGCCCCGGCGTTTCCGGAGAAGGAGGCCCAGCGGCCGGACAGAGCCGCATAGCGCACGCTGTACAGCACCAGCCCCGCTAAAAACAGCAAAAGCAATATATAAATAAGGAGTGTGCGCTGCTTGACCTGTTTCATTTGTGGTCCTCCTTTCCGAAAATGTCATCCACGGGGATATCGGGCATGTCTGCAAAAAAGCCCTCCTGCTTTTTGACCGCTGGCGCAGGCTTCGGCTTTTTCTCCGGCTTACTTTTCAGGATCTTCAGGGCAAAACTGGCGTTTTGCCGGGTGTCGGCGGCCTTGAGATAGGCCATAAGTCCCCAGCAGGAGATCATGCTGGATCCACCCATGGACACAAAGGGGAAGGTAACGCCGGTCAGCGGCAGCAGATCCACAGCCCCCAGCACGTTCAGCGTCATCTGGCACACCAGCATGGCGGCGGTGGCACAGGAGAGAATGGTGTAAAAGGAGGAGCGGGCCACGGCGGCGCACCGTAGGGTGAACACGATAGGCAGCACCAGAGCGGCCACGCAGCAAAGAGCCAGCAGGAAGCCGAACTCCTCGCCCACCACGCCGAACACCAGGTCCGTGTTGGCCGCGCCCACATATTTGAGCCAGCCCGCCTCCGGCCCCACGCCGAACAGGCCGCCCGAGGCCATAGCGCTCATGGTGCGGGTCTGCTGGTAGCCCATGTCCTGGGCGTAGTCCCACACGTGGCCCCAGGCGGCAAAGCGGTCCGCGATATAGGGCTTAAAGCGCAGGATGATGCCGCAGCCGAAGGCTGCCGCCGCCACCATCATGGCGATAGAGGGCAGGTCGCCGGTGCGCAGGAAGGCGATGCACAAAAAGGCCACAAAGAAGATCAGCGCCGTGCCGAAGTCGCTCATCAGTGCCAGGCACCCCACGCAGTAGGCGGAAAACAGGATGGTAAAAATTAAATTCCGCTTGGCAAACAGACGGTCCAGCGTGGCCGCCCCCACCAGCACAAAGGCGATCTTCACCAGCTCCGAGGGCTGAAAGGAGAGGGGACCGATGGAGATCCAGTTCTTCGCGCCGAAGATCCGTTCCCCCAGCACCACATTAAATGCCAGCAGTGCCCCGGCGGCTATGGCCACCGGCCACCGGGCCCGGATGGATGTTTCCAGGCTCCGCAGCACCCCGCTCATGAGCAGGAACAGTACCATGCCTATGATCACGGTGCACACCAGCTTTAAAAGGGAGCCCGGGTCGTAGGCTGCCGTTACCGCCGCGCCTATGCTGACGAGCAGAAACACCAGCGTCTCCAGCTCATAGGCTGTGCGTTGGGCTGCCCGGTAGACGCCGTACAGGCCCCAGGCCAGGACGGCCAGGGAACCGAAGGTCAGCGCCACTGCCAGGCGGCTCTCCGGCTGGGCGGTGAGATACACCTGTAAAAACAGCAGGACCTGGAAGAGATTCAGCGTCAGCAGCGTCCCCGCCGGGGAGATGCGCCGGCGTTTTTGCTCCTGGGCCCGGCGGCGGGCCACCTTGGCCTCATCCGTCTCCGTGGAGGGGAAAAAGTACAGCTCCACTCCGCCTACGGCGATGCAGTCCCCGGCCTTCACCGGGGCGCTTTCCAGTTTGCGCTCGCCATTGAGCAGCACGCCGCTGCTGCGGTTCACCGGATATACCGTCCATTGCCCCCGGTCATTGCGGCACAGGGCCGCATGGCACCGGGACACTGAGGGGAAGTTCACCCGCACGTCGGCGCTGCGCATCCGCCCGATCATGTTTTCCCAGTGGGTCAGGTCGTACCGGGCGCCGTTGGACAGGCTGAGAAAGCCCCAGACCTCCGGCTCTTCCTTTCGGCCAAACAGGGACAGGCCGCAGCGCAGCAGGACCCATACGGCCGCCAGCAGGAGCAGCACCCGGCCGATCCACAGCGCCGTTGGCAGAGAGGCGTTCAGATTTGATAAAAATGCAGACATAGAAACCTCGCATACGTATATTTTAAGTGCACGTATTAAATAGGTATATATCATAGCATACTTTCCGGGAAAAGGGAAGACCGGGGGAGTGACATTAGCGTAAGTGAAGACAGGAATTAAAAAAAGTAAAAATAAGGGTTGACAACGGGCTGGGGGTGTGGTAAAGTAACGAAGTCGTCGAGAGACGGGGCTGCGGAAGGCGGCAGAGAGCGCTGAAAAAACTTGAAAAAAGTTGAAATTAGTGCTTGACATAGCTAACATAACGCAGTATAATAACAAATGTTCCGCA
>CAKTZK010000017.1 GCA_934635515.1 uncultured Oscillospiraceae bacterium | reverse complement strand
CAAGGATACTGGCCGCCATAGACAGCTTCACGTTGACCTTGCAGAGAGATAAGACCAGCAGCACCGCAGCGGGCAGCGCCGCATAGGGTGAGAGGACAAATTCCCGGGCAAAAAGCGCGGACAGGTCCGGGACCTCTCCCCCGTACCGGAGCAGCGCCCCGGCCGCCCCATAGAGCGCACATGTAAGCAGAAACGGGACCAGCGCCGAGCGCAGCATCCGCCTGATATTGAAAAAAATATCGGTACCGGTCAGGTCCGCGATCAGAAGGGCGCTGGTAGAAACCGGAGAGCACCGGTCCCCAAAATAGATACCCGAAAGCACCGCGCCGCCCAGCAGGGCCGGCGGGATGCCCAGCGACGCGCCCATAGCGCTGCACACCACCCCCATGGTAGCCGCTGTGCCGAAGGAGGTCCCGGTGAGAAAGGAGAGCAAGCTGTTCATCAGAAACACCATCAGCAAAAATACCGACGGATGGATGATCTCCGCCGCAAAGCAAACGATCACCGGGATCGTGCCCGCCCACCGCCACAGTGCCGTCATCATGCCGATCAGCACAAAGGTGATCAGTATGTTCCGGGCCGTCTTCACCCCTGCCAGCGCAAAGTGAAAAACCTCTCGAAGCGAATACCCCTTTCGCATCCCGCACAGGAAAAAAATCAGCAGGCCCGCCAGCATGGCATATAAAATGGAGACATTGCACGCGATGCAGATAAGCAGCAGCGCGCAGAATATTCCAATGGCAAGATACTCCATACCGTCCCCCTTTTTCTCACCAATATAGCAGAAATCTTACTCTAATACAATCAGTTCTTTCCGCAGCCGCGGAAAAACGGGCCCCGGTGAAAACGCCGGGGCCCGTATTCGGTTTTTACAAACGGTTACAGCGCAATAACCTGCCCCTGGCCCTTTTCCTGAGCGGCGGACAGCAGTGCTGCAGCCGAGGCAATGTCCTGCAGGGCAATGCCGGTGGAGTCGAAGATGGTTATATCCTCCGGGGCCGTGCGGCCCGGCTTCGTCCCGGCCAGGACCTCACCGATCTCGCACACTTCGCCGCTGAAGAGCCCCGCCTTATAGGGCACCTCGCACTCGCCTACGGAGAGGCACTGTTCCGTGTCGTCCCCGAACACCTTAGCCTTGGCGAAGAGGGCGCTCTCCACCTCCTGCTTGCCGGACATATCCGCCCCCACACAGCTGATATGGGTGCCGGGCTGCACCCAGTCCGCCTGCAAAAACGGCTGGCGTGCCGGGGTGGCGGTGAGGATGACCTGGCTGTGCTTCGTGGCCGTCTCCAGGTCGGGCGCGGGCAAAATTTCCGCGTGGCAGCCGCCGCAGGGAGCCAGCAATTCCACCACCTTTTCCGCAATGGGCCCGCAGGCCGCGGCGGACTGCTCCGGATGGTGGGGGTTAGCCACATAGACGGTTTTCAGATTCGGCAGCAGGTACAGCGTGGCGGCGATGAGGTACGGAGCCAGGGCGCCGGTGCCCGCCATGAGGAGGGTGGTGGCGTCGGGACTGGCCAGAGCCTTGGCGCCGATGGCCCCCGCCGCTCCGGTGCGGAAGTCGGTGATGGGTCCCGCGTTCAGCAGAGCCTTGGGCGCACCGGTGGAGAGGTCAAACAGCAGTGAGGTGCCGTACAGGGCCGGGAGCCCCTTTTCCGGGTTGGCCCCGAACCAGGACACCACCTTCAGCCCGTAAAAGCCCAGGCCGTCCAGGTTGCCGGACTTGATGTCCAGGTCCGCGTGACCCGGGTCGAACTCGTGAAACACCATGGGCCACAGGGCCGCCTGTCCCTTGCTTTTTTCCAAATACGCCTGCTCCACGGCCTCCACGGCCATGGGGACGGTCAGCAGCTTTTCAATGGTTTCGCCGCTCAATACAGTGATTTCAGCCATGATCTTACCCTCCTTATATTATACTGTCCGCAAATTCCGCCAGGGCCGCCAGGCCGTCTTTGAGCGTCTGCTGGTCGCAGGCGTAGCCAATGCGCATACTGTGGGGCTGCTCGAAGCAGTCGCCGGGGGTGACAAAGGCCCCGGTCTTATGGTACATTTCCTTGCAGAAATCGTAGGACGGAATGTCATAATCGTAATACACCAGGGCCGTGGTCCCGGCCTTGGGCTTGGTATAGTAGAAGTGCGGATGCGCCGCCACCCAGGCGTCCAAAATCGCCAGATTCTCCCGGACCATGGCCTGGTTGCGCTTCAGCATCACGTCCCCGTGGGCCAGGGCCAGGGCGGCCACAGCGTCGTCGAACATGCCGCAGCTGATGAGGTTGTAGTCCCGGTGGGACAGGAACGCCTTCAGCGCCGCCTCGTCCCGGGTGGCGATCCAGCCCAGCCGCAGCCCCGCCAGGGAGAACACCTTGGACATACTACTGACGGAGATGCCCTTCTCGTAGAGGTCCGCGATGGACGGGCACCACTCGTCCGTCTGGGTCAGGTGGCGGTACACCTCGTCGCAGAGGATATAGGCCCCCACGCTCCGGGCGATGTCCACGATCTGCTCCAGCAGCGCCGGGCTCATCAGCGCCCCAGTGGGGTTATTGGGGTTGTTCAGGCAGATCATCTTGGTGCCGGGGGTCACCAGGGCCTTCAGCTCGTCCAGGTCCGGCAGATAGTCGTTTTCCTGCTTCAGATGCATGATAGCCACCTCCGCGCCCATGGCCTCGGGGATGGAGTAGAGCTGCTGGTAGGTAGGCATGATGCTCACCACCCGGTCCCCGGCGGAGACAAGGGAACAGAACACATGGTGGTTTGCCCCCGCCGCCCCGTGGGTGGGCACCACCTGATAGGGCTGCACGGTCTTGTAGAGCTGGCAGATGCCGCTGCGCAGGGCGTCGCTTCCCACGATGTCGCCGTAGGTGAGCCGCTTGGCGGCGAAGTCTGTGAGGAACTTCTCCTTGTCCTCCCCGGTAAGGGCAAAGAGCTGGTCCAGGGACACGGAATCCACGCAGGTCTCGGCGATGTTGAACTTCGCCCCCACCTCATATTCATTCATCCATTCTTCCACGGCAAAGGGTTTGATGTTCATGTTTTTTCCTCCTTAAAAAGCAAAGGCATCCGTGACCAAATCTTATCCGGCAAATGCCGGAATACCTACGATTCGGTCGCGGATGCCTTTTGACCCCTCAGCCGGTGCCAAGGGAAGCATGCAATATTTATTATGTTTGCATTATAGCATGGAAATTCAAATTGTCAAGTAAAATTTGCATAATTATTCAGAAAATCTGCAGGCCATACACGCCGTTATCCATGACCCTCGGCGGCCATCATGTGCAGGGCGTGCTCCAGAGTGCCGAGAACGGCCGCCAGATTCTCCCCCGCCGCCTTTTCAGAGCCCGGCAGATTGACGATCAGGCTCCGTCCCCGGGTCCCGGCCACAGCCCGGGACAGCATGGCCCGAGGGGTGATCTTCAGGCCCTCTACCCACATGGCCACCGGAATGGCCCGGATCTCCCGGTCCAGCACAGCCAGGGTCGCCTCCGGTGTAACATCCCGGGGCGAAAGACCCGTTCCTCCGGTGGTAATGATGAGGTCCGTGTGCCTGTTGTCGGCACAGTCGCATAGCTCCCCGCGGATCCTCTCCTGCTCGTCGGGCACGATGGCCGTATACGACACGGTATAGCCCGCCTCCTCCAGCATGGCGCATACCGCCGGGCCGCTGGTGTCCTGCCGCAGCCCCCGGCTGCCCATATCGCTCACCGTGATCACCGCCGCTGTGTATTTCATAGCTTTTCCTCCTGTTTCTGATAGCCCAGAGATCTTGATATCATGTCCGCCGTGGCACACACCTGCTTTATGGCGGAGTAAAATTCATCGCTGTGGATGCTGCGGAACATCCCGATCACACCCACGGTGTACCGCACCTCCCCCTCCACCGTATAGACCGGCGCAGAAATGGACCGCAGGCCGATCTTGTATTCTCCGTTTTCAACGGCGTAGCCGTTGGCCCGGCAGAGCTCCACCTCCTGCAGCAGGGCCGCCGGGTCCGTAATGGTATGGGGCGTAAAATGGGTCATGGGCCCGGCGCTCAGCAGCGCCTCCGCACCGGAGTCGGACATGTGCGCCAGAAACACCTTGCCCTGAGAGGTACAGTAAATGGGCAGCCGGGCGCCCACCTCCGAAACGATGCGCAGCTTATCCCGGGCCTCCACCTGGTCCAGGGTAATTACGCTGCTGCCCTCCCGGACGGAGAGCATCGCCGAGGCGCCGGTCCGCTGAGAAAGCAGCTCCATATAGGGCCGTGCCACCTGGGAAACATCCCAGGACCGCTCCACCTGCCGCCCATACTCAAACAGCCGTAGTCCCAGCGTATACTTCCCCTCCGGTGTCTGCATGATAACGCCGTATTCCCGCATGGTGGTCACCAGGCCGAACACCGTACTCTTAGGGTAGCCGCCCCGCTGGGCCAGCTCCGTCAGCGACAGGGGCCTTGCGGCCTGGCTCAGGACCTGCAGCAGCTCCATGGCCTTGGCCACCGAGCGTATCGTATTGCCATCCATTCTCTGCTGTCACCTCCCTCTCGTTTTCATCATAGCCAATTTCGCAATTTCTGTCAATATAATCCGATAAAATCGCCCATTAGTTCGATATTGTCGAACAACTATCTTGCCATTTAGACTATCCTTTGCTAAAATAAATGTAAAATATATTGATGGAGTTTCGTCATGCGGGATGCTTGCGGGAGAACAATCACATATTTGCGCATCAGCGTAACGGACCTGTGCAATTACCGCTGCCGCTACTGCATGCCGGAATCCGGTGTGGAAAAGCAGTCCCACAGCGCCGTTTGTTCCTTTGAGGAGCTGCGGGAGATGGCCCAGGCAGCGGTAAACTGCGGTGTGCGGAAGATCCGCGTCACCGGAGGTGAGCCGCTGGTGCGCCGGGGCATCGTGGATTTCTGCCGCATGCTCAAGGAGATAGACGGCGTAGAGGAGCTGTGCCTGACCACCAACGGCAGCCTCCTGCCGGACCTGGCCTGTCCCCTGCGGGATGCGGGGGTAGACCGGCTGAACATCAGCCTGGACACCCTCCGGCCTGACCGATTCCGCCGGATCACCCGTCTGGGCAGCCTGGAGGATGTTCTCCAGGGCATACAGGCCGCGGAGGCAGCGGGATTTACCCATCTGAAGATCAACTGTGTGCTCCTGGGCGGCATCAATGACGATGAGATCCGGGATTTTATAGACCTGACCCGCACCAAGCCCTGGCAGATCCGCTTTATTGAGCGGATGCCCATGGGGGACGGCTGCGATTTTGGCGATTATCTCCCGGCCCAGGCGGTCCTGGACTGCTGTCCCCAGCTGGAAAAGATCCCCAACGAAGGGGTCGCCGCCCTCTATCACCTGCCCGGCGCCCCCGGCACCGTGGGGCTCATCACCCCCATGAGCCACGACTTCTGCGCCCGGTGCAGCCGCATCCGCATCACGGCGGACGGGCGGCTGAAGCCCTGCCTACACTCGGAATCGGAGATACCCCTCCGGGGACTCACCGGCCCCGACCTGGCCCGGGCCATTGGCAGCGGAATTCTGGCCAAGCCCCCGCAGCACCACCTGAACACCGATGGTATCACCCAGACCCACCGCGCCATGAACCAGATCGGAGGATGAATCCATGGACCTGACACATTTTAATGACCAGGGCCGCGCCCACATGGTGGACGTAAGCGCAAAGGCCCAGACCCACCGGGTCGCCCGGGCTGCCGCAACGGTCCGCATGGCTCCGGAAACCATGCAAAAGATCAAAGCCGGCCGCATTAGCAAGGGAGATGTTCTGGCGGTGGCCCAGGTGGCGGGCATTATGGCCGCCAAAAAAAACAGCGACCTGATCCCCATGTGCCACCCGCTGCTGCTGACCAAGGTAAACATCACCTTCCATACGGAAGAGACTGCCCTCCATATCCAGAGCGAGGTGCGCTGCACCGGAGAGACCGGCGTGGAAATGGAGGCACTGACGGCGGTTTCCGTGGCCGCCCTCACGGTATATGACATGTGCAAAGCCGTGCAGAGAGACATGACCATCACCGACATAAAGCTTCTCTATAAAGAGGGCGGCAAGAGCGGTGTATATGAAGCTGAGGTGTAAAGATGGCAACCGTTACAGCCGTAAATATCAGTGAAAAAAAGGGTGTCCGCAAGCATGCGGTCCCCTATATCGACCTGCGCCTGCGTCATGGCATCGTAGGCGATGCCCACGCCGGGGACTGGCACCGGCAGATCAGCCTTCTGGCGGAGGAGAGCGTGGACACCATGCGTTCCCTTTGCCCCATCCCCCTGGATGCCGGGGTGTTTGCCGAGAACATCAATACCCGGGGCATCGACCTGAAGCATCTGCCCGTGGGCACTCATCTGCGGGTGGGGGAAACGGAGCTGGAGGTCACGCAGATCGGCAAGCAGTGCCACAACGACTGCGAGATCAAGCGCACGGCCGGCAAGTGCGTCATGCCCACGGAGGGCATCTTCGCCATTGTGGTAAAAGAGGGCCGCGTGCAGGCCGGAGACGAGATCGAGGTGCTGAAATGAAGCTCATTAAAACCCAGGACGCGGTGGGCCACGTGCTCTGCCACGACATGACCCAGATCATCAAGGATCAGTATAAGGATGCCCGGTTCCGCAAGGGCCACGTGGTCACGGAAGAGGATATTCCGGTGCTGCTCTCCATGGGCAAGGAGCACCTGTATGTCTGGGAGATGACCCCGGGCATGGTCCACGAAAACGACGCGGCGGAGCGGCTGCTGGCCCTTTGCGGCCAGGAGAACATGACCCGCAGCGAGGTCAAAGAGGGCAAGATCGAGCTGAAGGCCGCCTGCGACGGCCTGTTTCTGGTGGACAGCCGGCGTCTCCTATCGGTGAACAGCCAGGACGAAGTGATGATCGCCACCCGCAAGGGCGGCACCGCCGTCCGCAAGGGCGACAAGCTGGCCGGCATGCGGGTAATTCCCCTGATCATCCCAGAAGAAAAGCTGCAGAAGGCGGAGCAGGCCGCAGGTCCTGCCCCCCTGCTGGCGCTGAAGCCCTTCGTGCGCAAGACCGCCTGCATCGTAGCCACCGGCGGCGAGGTGAAAAAAGGCCTTATTAAAGACACTTTCACCCCCGTGGTTATCGACAAGCTGAAAGCCTACGGCATTGAGACGCTGGAGGTGGTCTACTCCGGCGACGGCGTAGAAAATGTCCGGGACGCGGTGCTGACCATGCGCGGGAAAAAGCCCGACATGATCCTCTGCACCGGCGGCATGAGTGTGGACCCGGATGATAACACCCCCGGCGGCATCAAGGCGGCGGGCGCGGACATCGTGTGCTATGGCGCTCCGGTGCTTCCCGGCGCCATGTTCCTGCTGGGCTATTTCGCTGACGGCATACCCGTCATGGGCCTGCCCGGGTGCGTCATGTACGCGGGGGCGACCATCTTCGACCTGGTGCTGCCCAAGGTGGCCGCGGATATGCCCGTAACGCGCAGCGATATCGCCGCTCTGGGCGAGGGCGGACTGTGCCTGGGCTGCAAGGAGTGCCATTATCCTATATGCCCCTTCGGAAAGTAAAGCAAGCTGCGCGCCCTCGGGCGCATAGCTTTTGAACACCGTTATCCTCGTGGAAGAGCCGCGACGATATAAACCAAAATTCAGAAAGGAAATCCAAAGATGAAGAAGTTTATTTCCCTGCTTTTGGCGCTGGTCATGGCCCTGAGCCTGGTGGCCTGCGGCAGCAAGAAAGACGACAGCAAGAGCGGCGATCCCGTGGAGCTGACGGTGTTTGCCGCCGCCTCCCTCACCGAGTCCCTTACCGCTATCGGTGATAAGTACATGTCCGAGAACGAGAACGTGAAGATCAGCTTCAACTTCGATTCCTCCGGCAAGCTGCTTACTCAGATCCAGGAGGGCGCTCCCTGTGACCTGTTCATTTCCGCCGCTCCCAAGCAGATGAACGCTCTGGACGGCACCCTGAAGGACGATGCCGAGAAGAACCCCAAGGGGCAGGATCTGCTGGTGGCCGGCAGCCGCATCGACCTGCTGGAGAACAAGGTGGCTCTGGCTGTGGCCGAGGGCAATCCCAAGGGCATCGACAGCTTTGACAAGCTGGCCGAGCTGCTGAAAAGCGGCGATGTGAAGCTGGCCATCGGCAACAGCGACGTGCCCGTGGGCCAGTACACCCAGAAGATCTTCAAGTTCTACGGCATTGATGAAAACGCCATTTCCGACAAGCTGACCTACGGCTCCAATGTGAAGGAAGTGACCACCGCCGTGTCTGAGGGCACCGTGGACTGCGGCATCATCTATGCCTCCGACGCTTACTCCGCCAAGCTGACTGTTGCCGCTGAGGCCACCGCCGAGATGTGCGGCCAGGTCATCTATCCCGCTGCCGTGCTGAACACCTCCAAGCAGCAGGATGCCGCCGCCGCATTCCTGAAGTATCTCCAGGGTGCCGAGGCCTCTGCCGAGTTTGAGAAAGTCCTGTTCACCCCGCTGAGCAAGTGATCGCATACTGAATTTCCCTTATCGAGCAGGGCGCGGAACGCGCCCTGCCCACATCCCGTTTATTCAGGAGGTCCTCTATGGATTGGTATCCCCTATTAAACTCTCTGCGCATTGCCGCGATCTCGGCGGTGGTGGTGTTTTTCGCCGGTATCGCCGCCGCGTATTATATCGCCAAGCTCCCGCGTTTGGTCAAAGGTATTCTGGATGTGATACTGACGCTGCCGCTGGTGCTGCCGCCCACGGTGGTAGGCTATCTGCTGCTGCGTGTGCTGGGCCCCAAGCGGCTCATCGGCGCCTGGGTGCTGGAAACCTTCGGCATCCGGATGGTCATGACCTGGTGGTCGGCTATTTTCGCCACGGTGGTGGTGGTTTTCCCGCTGATGTACCGCACCGTCCGAGGCGCATTTGAAGCTTTTGACGAGACGCTGGCCTACGCCGGACAAACTTTGGGACTGTCCAACACCTACATATTCTGGCATATCCGCATGCCCTACTGCCGTCAGGGCGTGCTGGCCGGGGCAGTGCTGGCCTTCGCCCGGGCTCTGGGTGAATACGGCGCCACCTCCATGATCGCCGGCTACACCCCCGGCAAGACCGCCACCGTTTCCACCACCGTCTACCAGCTCTGGCAGATCGGCGATGACGCGCTGGCGCTGAAATGGGTGCTGGTCAACGTAGCCATTTCCGCCGTGATCCTGCTGGTGGTGAACATGCTGGAGAAAAAGAATCTGCTGGCCGCTTCCGGCCGGGGAAGGAGGCAGGGCGCATGAGTCTTATTGTGGATATCGAAAAAAAGCTGGGCAGCTTCACCCTGCGCTCCCGTTTTGAAACCGGCGGCGGCACCATGGCGCTGCTGGGTGCCTCCGGCTGCGGCAAGAGCGTTACCCTCAAGTGCATCGCCGGCATCATGACCCCGGACAAGGGCCGGATCATCCTGGACGGAGAGGCCCTTTTTGACAGCGACCGGCATATCGACCTGAAGCCCCAGCAGCGGCGGGTGGGATATCTGTTTCAGCCGTACGCCCTGTTTCCCAACATGACCGTGGCCCAGAACATCCAGTGCGGTATCCGCTCCGGTGCCCGGGGCGAAAAGCAGCAGGCCATTGCCCGGCAGGTCCGCCGGTTTCGTCTGGAGGGACTGGAGAAAAAGTACCCCGCCCAGCTCTCCGGCGGGCAGCAGCAACGGGTGGCTCTGGCCCGTATTCTGGCCTCAGAGCCCCGGGCGATCCTGCTGGATGAGCCTTTTTCCGCTCTGGACAGCTTTCTGAAATGGAATCTGGAGCTGGAGCTGTCCGATTTTCTGGCTGAGTTCGGCGGCCCGATCCTCTGGGTCAGCCATGACCTGGGGGAATGTTACCGCAACTGCCAGAGCGTATGCGTCATGGAAAACGGCACCTCCGGCGCGGTGACCGATATGGAGTCCCTGGTCCGCCGTCCCGGTTCCGCCGGCGCGGCCCGGCTGGTTGGCTGCCGCAACTTCCTGACCGGGTACCGCTGCGACGGCGGCGTATGCATAGACGGCTGGGACATAACCCTCCCCCTTTCTACCGAGGAGGGCGCGCTCACCATCGCCATTCCGGATGGTGCCGTCGCCGTTGGAACGGGACCGTATACCGCCAAGGTCCGCCGGGTCATCCGCAATTTGGAGGAAACGGTGGTGCTGCTGCAGCACCCTGAAAACGACCGGGCTCCCCTGCTGCGGGCCGTGCTGCCGTCCGGAGCCGACGCCGTGTGCGGGCAAACGCTCCCTTTCTCTCTTTCGCCCCAGCGGTGTATGTGCTACCCGCTTTTGTAAAAGCGCCGCAATAACTTTGCACGCTATGTCTAATTTCGTGGTATACTGATCAAAAAGGAGGGATGCTCCATGCAGTCCATTTTTTCCAAGCTGCTGTATGAATTGGAGAAGCAGCACGATACCGTGCTGGTAACGATCACGCAGGAGGCCGGCTCTACCCCCCAGGGGGTGGGCGCGCAGATGCTGGTGAATTCTCAAGGGCCTCAGGCCGGCACCATCGGCGGCGGCAATGTGGAAAACCTGTCCATTCTCCGGGCTAAGGATCTGCTTGCGCAGCAGCGCAGCGATATACGCGAATACAAATTGCACCCCAGCGACACCGAGGACATCGGCATGGTCTGCGGCGGAGACGTGACGGTGCTGTTCACCTTCATCCCCGGCACAAACGCCGTATGGCCCGCCCTCTGCGCTGCCGTTTTGCGGCGCATTTCCGACTGCCAGCCCGGCTATCTGGCTCTGCCGCTGGACGGCGCCCCCGGCTATCTCTCAGACCATCCGGAAAACGAAGGAGCCTTCACCATGCCCCTGGCCGTGGGCCAGCGGGCCATTCTCTTCGGCGCCGGGCACTGCTCCCTGGCCCTGGCTCCGGTGCTTCGGTCTGTGGGTTTCCGCGTAACCGTTTTTGACGACCGGCCCGAGCTGGTCACACCCGAGCGGTTTCCTGCGGCAGAGCGGCTGATCTGCGGCGATTTTGCCCGCATAAGCAGCTATATCAACCAGACTGACGACGACTATATTGTGGTCATGACCAGCGGACATGTCCACGACTTCACCGTGCAGGAGCAGGTACTGCGCCAGCCCTACGCCTATGTGGGCGTCATCGGTTCCCGGGCCAAAACGGCCTCGGTCAACGCCCGACTCCGGGCCGCCGGGATCGGCGACGCCGCAATTTCCACCATCCACACTCCGGTGGGCGTGGCCATTAAGGCCGTCACTCCGGAGGAGATCGCTGTATCTATTGCCGGAGAAATGATCTATGAGCGGGCTTTGCTCCGGGAGGAAAACGGCGGCCAGGCCCACGGATGTCCCATGCACTGAGCCCTCCGCTTACGCTGCAAAGAGCCCGGATAATCCATCCGGGCTCTCTTTTTTTGCGGATTCACCTGTAAAGCTAATTCACTTTTACATATTGATTTTTAAGTATTTTTACTACCACCTATCAATACCGCATACCATATCCTTTCCCGCTTGTCAAGAAATTCTTTTATTTTTTTCAAAAAACATTGTTAAAAAAGTTGACAACTTCTCTTTCCTGCGGTAAAATAAATTGTGAAAAATACTCCAATGAAAAGGACCGATCCCATATATGAAAAAGCAAAAAGTTTCCGACGCTGTCATCCATCGTCTTCCCCGCTACTACCGCTATTTAGACGACCTGTATAACAAGGGTGTTGTGCGCATCTCCTCCAACTCTCTGGGCAGCAAAATGGACATTACCGCCTCTCAGATCCGCCAGGACCTCAGCTGCTTCGGTGAGTTCGGACAGCAGGGATATGGCTATAACGTTGCCGAGCTCCGCTCGGAGATCGGGCACATCCTGGGCATCGACAAGGGCCACCGCCTTATCATCATCGGCGTAGGCCACCTGGGTCACGCGCTGCTGCAGAACTTCGACTTTGAAAAGGTCGGCTTCCATGTGGACACCGCCTTCGATATTTCCCCGGACCTCATCGGTACCCAGATCCACGACGTCACCATCCGCTCCATGGATGAACTGGAGCAGTATATCGCTCAAAACCGGCCCAATGTGGCAGTTCTGACCGTTCCCCAGCATGTAGCCCAGCCTATGGCTACCCGCCTCATCGAGCTGGGCATCAAGGGCTTTTGGAACTTCACCAACGTGGAACTGAGCACGGACCAGCCCGATGTTTTCTTCGAGGATGTCCATTTTGTGGACACGCTCCTGACCCTCAGCTACCGCATCAGCCGCCCCTGATGCACCTTTCCCGCCTCCCGGCATACTATGAAGTGAGGCCTGCGAAACGGCCACAAATTTCATAGGGAGGTCACAATATGTGCAATCAGGGGAATAGTTGCTGGATCATCATCGCCGTCATCATCCTGTTCCTGTTCTGCGGTAATGGCTGCGGTTGCGGCTGCGGCTGCAACAACAACCAGAATGGCTGCGGCTGCGGCTGCTGACCGGCAGTAAAAATCATTCCCCCCATCCATCCCGGATGGGGGGAATTTATACTGTTATCCCAATGCAAAATGTGCTATACTCTTATGGAGTTAAAAACGGAGGTGCCGTTCATGGATATACATGCACTCAAAGCCTATTACAGCCACCATACCCCCACCCTGCAGGACGCCACCCATGAATATGCCGTTCTGATCCCGCTGATGCAGACTGAGGACGGGCTTCAGCTGCTCTATGAGGTCCGTTCCTCCTCCCTGCACCACCATCGCAGCGAGGTCTGCTTTCCCGGCGGACGCATGGAGCCGGGAGAAACCCCCTCTCAGTGCGCTCTGCGGGAGACCTGGGAAGAACTGGGCATCCAGCCGCAGTCTGTGCGGCTTCTGGGCGAGGCCGACTTTCTCTATCTGCGCTCCGAGGCCCTGATGCGCCCGGTGGCAGGTCTGCTGCCGCCCCTGACCCGGGAGGACCTGACCCTGAACCCCCAGGAGGTCAGCTCTGTCTTTTCCGTGCCCGTAAAATGGCTGGCGGAAAACCCGCCGGAGGTATACCGCTATCCGCTTCGCCCAGAGGTAGGCGAGGATTTTCCCTACGACGCGGTGCGCACTCCGGAAAAATATACCTGGGCTCCGGGCAGCATGGAGGTCCCCGTCTACCGGGGACTGCCGTATCCCCTCTGGGGACTGACGGCCCGGATAACTAAGAAATTTATTGAGGTATATCAGTATCTGTAACGTTATTTGCCTTTACAGATTTTTTCTGCCGCAGGCACTGCACGTAGTGGATGCAGATGCACACGATGATGCCAATGCCAAGGTATCCGAACACTGGGAACACCGTTCCCACCAGGTTGCCGAAGCCCGCCAGGCTTGCCGCCCACACCAGGACCATAAGCACCGCCATGGTGATCTTTCTATGCGCGTTCAGCGCCCGAACATTGGCGTTTATATACTCCATAAAGGCCACCAGGGAGGCCAGGCCGTTGCTGTACATGCCCAGCAGCAGGAGTACGCCGTACACAATGCCCAGCGTAGGATTCAGCCGGGTGGCCAGGGCCACCATGGGCATCTGCGCCGTGGTGGCATCCATATACACGGAGAGGGAGGTCAGCACGCTGCCGGCCACCACCGCCAGCAGCAGCCCGCCAAGGGCGATGCCCATATAGATGGTCTTCTTGCGATTCAGGTATTTTCCCAAAGGCGCCATAATGCCCACAGAGCCCAGAAGATTATAGGCCACATAGGTCAGCGCCGCGATGATCCAGTTTGGCATCAGGGGATTATTATGCGCCTGCTCCGGCAGGTGCAGTATGCCCGCCGTGCCGAATTCGATCCAGCTCATCACGGCAAAGATCAGCGTGGCGAACACAATGATGGGGACCAGCGCGGAAAACACCTTCATCATGCCCGACACGCCCAGCAGCGCTACGACCCCCAGCAGCAGCACAAAAATCGCCGACGCCAGGGCCGAGGGGACTGACAGCAGCTGCTCCATCGTTGCGCCCACACCGGCCGTCATGATAATCACCACGCCCAGCAGGAACACATTCAAGATCACCCCGGAGAGCCTCCGCAGGAACGGGACATTCCACGGGATCATGATCTCCTCCACATTTTCAATACCCGTCTCCTGCAGCAGCCGCATCATCACCGTTCCAAAACCCACCAGCAGGGCGCAGGCCAGGATCAGACCTATGTAACCCTTGATCCCGAACTCACCAAAAAACTGCCACAGCTCCTGTCCGGAGACAAATCCGGCTCCCAGGAAGCACCCCGCGAAAGCCGTCGCCAGCGGGATGATCTTGATCTCTTTCATACATAAGCTCCTTAAACAGAATAAATATACTATAACAAAGCATTTTTCTTTCGTCAAGCTTCCCTACTGCTCGATCTATTGACGCACGGGACAAATCGCTGTATAATCCTGATGCTTTCCGGTATTTCCCTCCCGGCGGTGCCGGGCAAAAGATATACACCATTGGCTTCAGATTCAGAAAAGGAGAACGACATGGTCAATCAAACCTTTTACGACTTGGGCACGGCCCCCTCTGTGATCCGCCAGCTCTTTGCCTATGGCCTAGAGCAGGCGAAGGTGGTGGGCCCCGAGAACGTATTCGATTATTCCCTGGGCAATCCTAGTATTCCCGCCCCCAAACGGGTCAACGAATCCATTCATAAAATTGTGGACGAGACCGACTCCATCCAGCTTCACGGCTACTCCATGGCCCAGGGCTTTGAGGAGCCCCGCCGGGCCATCGCCGCCGATCTCTCCCGTCGCTTTGGTCTGGAGATACAGGCGGATGACCTCTTTCTGACCTGCGGCGCGGCCCCGGCTCTCATCTCCGTTATTAAGGCTCTGGTGGCAGACGGCGACAGCGAGATCATGGTCATTGCGCCGTTTTTTCCGGAGTATGCCCCCTTCATCACCGCCAACGGCGGAAAGATGGTCCTGGTCCCCGCGGATACCCAGGCCTTCCAGATCCATCTGGAAGAGGTGGAAAAGCGCATCACCTCCCACACCCAGGCCATCATCGTCAACTCCCCCAACAATCCCTCGGGCGTGGTATACACGGAAGAGACGCTCCGGGGCCTGGCCGCTCTCTTAGAGCGCAAGAGCGCCCAGTACGGCCACCCCATCTACATCATCGCCGACGAGCCCTACCGGGAGCTGGTGTACGGCGGCGTAAAGGTTCCCTTTATCCCCAATCTATATAAAAACACCATCGTGTGCTATTCCTATTCCAAGTCCCTGTCCCTGCCCGGCGAGCGCATCGGCTATGTGTATGTGCCCTCCTTCGCTGACGACAGCGCCGCCGTCTATGCCGCCGTTTCCGGCGCGGCCCGGGTCATGGGCCATGTGTGCCCGCCTACGTTGTTTCAGAAGGTGGTGGGCCTGTGCGCCCAGGAGCGGCCGGACCTGCAGGCATACGAGGAAAACCGCAACCTGCTCTATGACAGTCTCCGGGAGATGGGCTACGAGTGTGCCAAGCCCGACGGGGCCTTTTACCTGTTCGTCAAAGCCCCGGGCGGCGACGCAAACGCCTTCTCCGAAAAGGCCAAGCGGGAGCACAACCTCCTGGTGGTGCCCGCCGACGGCTTCGGCTGCCCGGGCTATTTCCGCCTGAGCTACTGCGTGGCAAAGGACATGATCCTCCGCTCCCTCCCCGCTTTCCGGGCCATGATGGAGGTTTTCCGTTAAATTTAATAGGAAATCACTGCCTGAAGCATGGAATTTTGACGCATCTTCAGGCAGTTTTTTCTTGCTTTTTCGCCCCATACATATTATAATAAATCCATTATTTTTAAAGAAAGGTGATAACCAACATGAGCAAAATCGTTATTCCCGAAGGGTACAAAACGCCGCTGTCTGTGTATGAAATGCAGCGCGCCATCGAGTTCATCAAGAGCAACTTCCAGGTCAACCTCGGGCAGGCACTGAATCTGCGCCGTGTGTCCGCCCCCCTGTTCGTTGATGAGAATTCGGGTCTGAACGATAACCTCAACGGTGTCGAGCGCCCCGTTTCCTTCGACATTCCCGATGTTGGTTCCAACGCACAGGTGGTCCACTCCCTGGCCAAGTGGAAGCGCCTGGCGCTGAAGAAATATGAGTTCAACGTGGGCAAGGGCCTGTTCACGGATATGAACGCCATCCGCCGCGACGAAGAAGTGGACAACACCCACTCCATCTACGTGGACCAGTGGGACTGGGAAAAGGTCATCTCCCGGGAGGACCGCAACGAGGACTATCTGCGCCAGACCGTGCGCGCCATTGTAGGCGCCGTGTGCGAGACCAACGATGCTCTGCAGATCGCCTTCCCCAGCCTGCACACCAAGCTGGACCGGGAGGTCTACTTCGTCACCACCCAGGAGCTGGAGGACCGCTGGCCCGATAAGACCCCCAAGGAGCGAGAGGATGCCATCTGCCAGGAGCATCATACCGTTTTCCTCATGCAGATCGGCGACAACCTGAAGGGCTCCGGCAAGCCCCATGATGGCCGCGCCCCGGACTACGACGACTGGGCCCTCAACGGCGACATCCTCATGTGGAACGATGTGCTCCAGCGCGGCTTTGAGATCTCCTCCATGGGCATCCGTGTGGACGAGGACTCCATGCGCTACCAGCTGAAAAAGCGTGGTTGCGAGGAGCGCAGCCAGCTGCCCTTCCACAAGATGCTCCTTAGCGGCCAGCTGCCCCTGACCATCGGCGGCGGTATCGGCCAGAGCCGCCTGTGCATGCTGATGATCGGCACCTGCCACATCGGCGAGGTCCAGGCCAGCCAGTGGGATAAGGAAACCGTAGATGCCTGCCAGAAGGCCGGAGTTCTGCTGCTGTAATAATCGGATAACTGCCATACTATGTTAAAAAGTATGTGGGACGATGTTTGCATCGTCCCACATATTTTTTTCGTAGGGGCCGATGCCCACATCGGCCCGCCCCCACCGCACCATCAAAAATGCGTCCGTAGGGGCGGAGTTCTACCCCGCCCGACCTATTCCGCACGATTCCCTCATATAAATCCGTAGGGCGGGCTGACCACAGCCCGCCGCCCGATAACCGCCGCAACTCTTGTAACGGTGTCATTGTGAAGCCAGTGACCGATGTCACTGGCTTCGCAATCCGTAACCCCCGTCCCCAAACAAAGGCTCCCATGCGTAAGGGGAGCTGGTGCGAAGCGCCTGAGGGGTCGCCGTTCCCTTATAAAACCACCGGGATCTCCCGGTCTATCTCCATCTCTTCCGGCGTAACATGGCAGCTGTAGGCCAGCACCTGCACCCCGGCCTCCGCCGCCTGCCGCAGCGCCTGACCAAAGGCCGGGTGCGTCCCGTCGTTGGGAGCGAAGTCCAGCACATTTTCCATCTGTACCACAAAGAACGCCGTGGCCCGGTGCCCCTGCTCCACGGCCTGCATCAGTGTATGCAGGTGCCGCACGCCCCGCTCCGTGGGCGCATCGGGGAAATACACGTGGCCGCCGCTCTCCAGGGTCACGCCCTTTACCTCCACATAGTGCCGCCCCGTCTCCGTCTCCAGGAGAAAATCCAGGCGGCTATCCTCGAAAAACACCTCCGGACGAACGGAAACGACCCCCGGCTCCAGATTTTTGGCCCACTCGCCAAAGGCTCGGTTGGGCGCCTGGGCGTCCATATTGACCAGCCGGTCCCCTTTCTGCACAGTGATGAGATCCCAGGCCGTTTTCCGATTTGGATTCGTTCCCTTCTCCAGCCATACCTGCACCCCCGGCTGCAGCAGCTCCCGGCAGCGTCCGGTATTTTTCACATGGCACACCACATCCTGCCCCTGCAAAAGCACACGGGCAATAAACCGATTTGGCCGGGACAAAAACACTCCCGGTACAACCTCTCCGTATCGCATTACGAAAAAAACCTCCGAATTATTTCTATCTAATAGTGACACTATAACATAAGATTCTTTAAAAGAAAAGTCATTGTTAGAAATCCATCAATATCTAAATTTTTTTTAGCTATTCTGTTGAATTTTTAGTTTTTTATCTCCCAGCTATTGAATTTGCACAATTTGTTTGCTACAATGGACCCAAATTTCGATGTAGGAGGAAAAGCCCATGGAATATTCCAATCTGTTCGTATGCTTAATGGGCGTCGGCACGGTGTTCGTCGGCCTGGTCTGCATTATTCTGCTGGTAACGCTGATGAGCTATGTCTGCCGTAAATCGGACGCAAGATCTGCCGCCCCTGCCCCCACGGCCGTTCCCGTCAGCGCGCCCAAGCCCGGCATCCAGCCGGAGCTGATCGCCGCTGTCTCCGCCGCCATTGCCGAGGACATGGGGACCGATGTTTCCGCTATCCGCATTATTTCTATGAAACAAATCTGATTTGGAGGGAATTATAAATGAAAAAGTACAGAGTGAATGTGAACGGCACCGCCTACGAAGTTGAGCTGGAAGAGATCACCGGCGCCGCCCCTGCGGCAGCGCCTGCAGCTGCCCCCGCCGCAGCTTCTGCCCCGGCCGCACCCGTAGCCGCCGCCCCCGCCGGTGGTGAGCAGATCACCTCTCCCATGCCCGGCAATATTCTTAGCGTGAATGTTGCCGCCGGCGATACCGTGAAAAAGGGCCAGGTGCTGATGGTACTGGAGGCCATGAAGATGGAAAACGAGATCATGTGTCCCTGCGACGGCAAGGTTGTCTCCGTCAGTGTTTCCAAGGGCGCAGCCGTGGAGTCCGGCGCGCTGCTGTGCGTCATCGGTTAAGCGGAGGTCCGCTGTATGGAAGCTATTGCCAATTTCCTTACCAGCACCGGCTTTTTCCAATTCACCCAAGGGAGCAACTGGAAATGCCTGGTCATGATCTTCATTTCCTGCGTTCTCCTGTTCCTGGGCATTAAGAAGAAATTTGAGCCGCTGCTGTTGGTGCCCATTGCCATCGGCATGCTGGTGACCAACCTGCCCAGCGCCGGCATGTTCCACGAGATCCTTTTTGCCGGCGGCCATATCCACTGGGATATTTTCCAGGGCGAGCCTATTACGGCCAGCTTTTTGTCCGAGATGCTGAATAGCGGCGTCTCCGCCGATGTGCTGCAGCCCTATGTGGATTCCCTTTGGTCCGCCGCCCAGAGTCTTTTCAATGTCGACTCGCTGAACCAGGCCGCCGCCCAGATCGCCGCCGCCACCGGAGACGCGGTGAATTCCCTCTCCGTTCAGATCCAGACCCTGGTCACGGCGGAGCAGTTTGCGGCCGCCAGCGGCGTGACCATGAGCAGCGTCACCGTTTCCGTGGGCCTTATCGACGTGCTGTACCTGGGCATCAAGCTGGGCATCTATCCCTGCCTCATCTTCATGGGCGTGGGTGCTATGACTGACTTTGGACCCCTGATCGCCAATCCCAAGAGCCTGCTGCTGGGCGCAGCCGCACAGCTGGGTATCTTTATCACCTTCATTGGCTGTAAGCTCTCCGGCCTTTACACCTCTGCCGAGTCCGCGTCTATCGGCATCATCGGCGGTGCCGACGGCCCCACGGCCATCTTCGTCACCGCCATGCTGGCCCCGGCTCTGCTGGGCCCCATCGCCGTGTCGGCCTACTCCTACATGGCCCTGGTCCCGGTGATCCAGCCCCCCATCATGAAGGCGCTAACCACCGAAAAAGAGCGGCAGATCGTTATGAAGCCCCTGCGCGAGGTGAGCAAGAAGGAGAAGATCTTCTTCCCCGTGGTGGTCACCGTGTTCGTTGCCCTGCTGGTTCCCTCTGCGGCGCCCCTGATCGCCTGCCTGATGCTGGGTAATCTGGCCAAGGAGTGCGGCGTGCTGGACCGTCTCAGCAAGACCATGCAGAACGAGCTGATGAACATCGTCACCATCTTCCTGGGCATCTCCGTGGGTGCCACCGCCACCGCCGCCACCTTCCTCAGCGTGCGCACCCTGGTCATCATGTGCATGGGCGTTGTGGCCTTCGGCTTCGGCACCGCAGGCGGCGTGCTGCTGGCCAAGTTCATGAATCTGTTCCTGAAGGAAAAGATCAATCCCCTCATCGGCTCCGCCGGTGTCTCCGCCGTACCCATGGCCGCCCGGGTCTCTCAGAAGGTCGGCCAGCAGTACAACCCCGGCAACTTCCTCTTGATGCACGCCATGGGCCCCAACGTGGCCGGTGTCATCGGCTCGGCTATCGCCGCCGGCGTGCTGATCTCCCTTTTCGGTTAATGGAGGTAAATTACTATGGAATTTTTGTCCAATAAACCCCTGCTGATCACCGACACCATCCTCCGGGATGCCCACCAGTCCCAGGCGGCCACCCGCATGACCATTGAGGATATGCTGCCCGCCCTGGAGGTGCTGGATTCCATCGGCTACTACTCCCTGGAGTGTTGGGGCGGTGCCACCTTCGACGCATGTATGCGCTTTCTCAACGAAGACCCCTGGCAGCGCCTGCGCACCCTGAAAAAGGGCCTGCCCAACACCAAGCTGCAAATGCTCTTCCGTGGTCAGAATATCCTGGGCTACAAGCACTATGCCGACGATGTGGTAGATGCCTTCTGCCGCAAGTCCATTGAAAACGGCATCGACATCATCCGCATCTTCGACGCGCTGAACGACGTGCGCAACCTGGAGCAGGCCATCAAGTCCACCAAGAAATACGGCGGCCAGGTGGAGGCTACCCTCAGCTACACCATGTCCCCCATCCACAACGAGGCTTACTTCGTGAAGCTGGCTAAGGAGCTGGAGCAGATGGGCGCCGACGCTATCTGCATCAAGGACATGGCAAACCTCCTCCTGCCCATGGATGCCTATTCCCTGGTCAAGGCGCTGAAGGAGACGGTCTCCGTCCCCATCCACCTGCACACCCACAACACCTCAGGCACCGGCGACATGACGCTGCTGATGGCGGCCTACGCAGGCGTGGACATTGTGGATACCGCCCTCTCTCCCCTGGCCAACGGCACCAGCCAGCCCGCCACCGAGTCTCTGGTGGCCACGCTGAAGGGCACCGTCCGTGATACGGGCCTGGACCTGGGCAAGATGAGCGAAGCCGCCGTCCACTTCCGCAAGGTAGCCCAGCGTCTTCAGGACGCGGGCATCCTGGACCCCAAGGTCCTGCGGGTGGACACCAATACGCTGCTGTATCAGGTGCCCGGCGGTATGCTTTCCAACCTGATCTCCCAGCTGAAGCAGGCGGGTAAGGAGGATAAATATTACGATGTGCTGGCGGAAATTCCCCGGGTCCGTAAGGACTTCGGCTACCCGCCTCTGGTGACCCCCTCCTCCCAAATCGTGGGCACCCAGGCCGTTATGAATATCATCATGGGCGAGCGCTATAAGGTTTTCCCCAAGGAATCCAAGGCCATGCTTCGGGGCGAATATGGCAAGCTACCCGGCCAGGTCAATGAAGAGGTCCGGGCTAAGGCGGGCATTGCCCCCGAGGATGTCATCACCTGCCGTCCGGCGGACCTGCTGGAGCCGGAGCTGGAGAAGTACAAAGAGGAGTACAAGGACATTGCCAAGAGCGAGGAGGATGTCCTGTCCCTGGCCCTCTTCCCCCAGGTGGCGCCCAAGTTCATCGCCAACCGCGATAAGCCCGCCGCCCCGGCCGCACCCACTGCCGCGCCCGCTGATCCCAACGCTGTACGGGAGCTGTACGTGGAGTATAAGTTCTAATTCAGATTTTTCATCTTTCACCCCCCAATAGTCCAAAGCCGACTTGAGAGATCAAGTCGGCTTTGGGCTTATATAAATAAAGTAACCACGCCTCGCTGATCGTCCTCCGTAGGGGCCGATGC
>CAKTZK010000016.1 GCA_934635515.1 uncultured Oscillospiraceae bacterium | reverse complement strand
GCATACTCCAGGCCATCCTTGCCCACGCCGTTCTGCTCATAGACAGGATAGTGCAGGTTATCCAGCGTCAGCTTATAGTTGTTATCCTTCAGGTCGACCACCGTGACATCCGCGTCGCTTCCCACCGCCAGGCAGCCCTTGCGGGGATAGCAGCCAAAGACCTTGGCGGGATTCTCGCACAGCAGCTGGGCCACCTTGGACAGGGTGATGCCGGGCTTCTTGCCAACCTGGTCCAGCATCAGGCCAAAGCGCTCCTCAATGCCGGAAACGCCGCTGATGACCTTTGTAAAGTCCTGGATAACATTGCCCTGCTCATCTCTGTCAAGGCTCTGCTCCTTCATCCACCGGGGGAAGGTGCAGTTATCAGAGGTAACCAGGCTCAGCGTGCCGTCCACAAAGCCCTCCCACAGGGCATCCTGATCCTCCTTGCTGCGCAGCGGAGGGCTCATCAGATAGAGGATACCGTCCTCGCCCTTGTTTTTCTCGTCCGTCAGCGTCAGATAGTGGGTGCAGGTCTCCGCAATGACATCCACGCCCCGGGCCTTTGCCTTGCGGATCTCCTCCACGGCGCCCTTGGTGGAAATATGGAAGAAGTACACCGGCGCGTGGAGCATTTCCGCATAATACAGCACCCGGCGCACAGCCTCTTCCTCGCACACATCGTTCTTGCAGCGGGGGAAGTCCTCCCACTTCAGCATGCCCTCCTTGCGGAACAGGGCCTCATTGTACTCAGCGATGGCGTTGCACTCGGCGTGGAAGCCGCAGCGGCCACCGGCGTCTCTGGCTGCCGCCAGGACCTGCAGCATATAGGTGTCGTCGATCATGACGTTCGCCTTCCGGTAGGTCATGAACAGCTTAAAGGTAGGAATACCGCTCTTGATGATCTGGGGGATCTCATCGATCCGCGCCTGGACCTCCTTGTCCACCTCTGCCTGAGCCTCGTCTACCTTCTTCTGGGCCTTAGCGATGGTATCCTTGTCCGCACCGGAGGCGGAAGCCTCCCGCAGAGCCTGCTCGGCATCCATCAGCGCCGTCGTGGACTCCTGGCTGACCAGATTCACCACCTTGCAGTGGATGGAGTAGTCCAGCACGTTGTCCTTCATCTCATCCAGACGCTGCTGCACGGCGTCCGTCAGAGCCATGCCGGGAAGCGTGGAGGAGAAGTCCATGAACGTGGTCACGCCGCCAAAGGCAGCGCACTTCGCTGCGCTGTCAAAGTCCAGAATGTCCGTAATGCCGCCCAGAGGCGCTTTGATATGCATGTGGGGCTCGATCAGTCCAGGGAAAACATGATAGCCTTTTACATCTACAACCTCCGCATCGCTGCAATCAGCGAAGGAGGCACTGTCACCTACCGCTGCGATTTTCCCGTCACGGATCAGAATATCCTGTTCCTTGACACATTCAGGAGAAACCACAGTACCGTTTTTGAGAATAGTACAACTCATTATACAACGATCTCCTTAACTATAAAATTAAATGTCGCAGAAATGCACCGGATCGGCATCTCTGCGACATTTGCCGATTTTATAAACCGGAATGTGATATGACATCCAGGGACAGCCAGCCGTATACCGGCAGAATCAAACCAATCGATTGATAGACAGGACGGCCTGCAGATATCCTTTTGCGTCATGTACGCACACCAAGGTGCAGGATAATTCTTTCCCGTCCTCCGCAGCAAATTCATACTGCAGCACATCATCAATGGGTCCCTTTTTGTTTTTCAGGGCTTCCATGACCGGCCGGAGCATCCCATCGCCCACCTTTCTTCCCGTCAGCTCTCCATTTTCAATGAAGATAACGGAATCCGAAAGCGACGGTCTGGACATATCATGTATCGCTACCTCGCAGGCCCCGCCGCTGCTCAGACAGATGCCGGCGGCCAGCTGCTTCAGTATCTCAAATACATGCTTATCCAAGATCCATACTCCTTTCGCAAGATAACCCCATCAGCGGAACACTTATGCGTACAGGCCCGCGCGGGAGATTTTAAATCCACCCCGCAGCATTGCCAGCAGCATTTCCACGCCAGCCTTGATAGGATCAATGGCCGGGATGTCCGTAAGGTCATCCAGAACATCGCTGATCATGGTCATGCCCGCGCAGCCCAGAAGCAGCACCTCCGCGCCCTTGTTCGCTGCGGAGTCCGCCGTTTCCTTTACCTTGCGGCACAAAAGCTCCCGGTCCTTCATAAAGTCCTCAATGGGCAGAGCAAAGGTCTCCACCGAAGCCATGCGGTCGTTCATGCCGTATTGCTGCACCATGGACTCCATCATGGGCTTCGCCTTTGCAGAAGACGCAAGAATGGAGAACTTGCCGCCGCAGAGGTTTGCCACTGCGATACCGGCCTCCGCGATGCCCACCAGCGGAACGGGACATGCCTCCTTCACGCCGTACAGGCACGGGTCGCCCATGCAGGCCAGCAGCACCCCGTCATAGGGGAACGGGCCCTTGGCCTTCAGGTCATTGAGATAGCCGATGACCTGAGCCCCTGCCAGGGTGTAATCGCTGAAGCTCTCCAGGACCAGGGGGCTTCCCTCCATGCGAACGACTTCAACGGAAACATCCGCGCTCTGCGCATAGGCCACCGTGTGGCGAATGTCCTCCGTCATCTGCTGAGAACTATTGGGATTGATAATCAGGATCTTTTTCATGGTCTGCCTCCAAATTAAATCCCGTCAGACATCCTTGGGATCATAGGCAGCGCCCCAGGTCTTAGGCACACGGGAGCGCTTGACCATAACAGCCAGTGCGACCACGGTGACCACATAGGGGAACATCTGCAGGAACTGATAGGGGAAGCTGGAAAGGGTCTGAATACGGATCTGCGCAGCATCGGCAGCGCCGAAGGCCAGGCAGACAAGAGCCGTACGGATAGGATCCCAGCCGCCTACAACGCAGGCCGCCATAACGATGAAGCCACGGCCGTTGGCCATGCCGCCGGCGGAGAAGTAGCCCACCTCGGCCAGGGTCAGGGCGCAGCCGCCCAGGGCCGCGAAGATACCGCTGAGGATGACCGTCTGATACTTGATCTTAATAACATCCAGGCCGGCCGTTGCCGCAGCCTTGGGGTTATCGCCCACCGCGCGGACATTCAGGCCCCACCGGGTCTTATACATCAGGTAAGCCGCAATGATCGGGAGGATAAACGCCACCCAGGTGCTGATGGGCTGGCAGAAGAAGATCTTTCCGATCACCGGGATATTCTGCAGGAAATCCGGGAAAATGATGGGGAAGGTGTCGCAGCGGTTGGTCCGCGTTTCCGACATCATGGAAAACAGCATATCCGTGGCACCCAGGCACAGCATATTGATCATCAGACCTGTAACCACCTGGTTGGTGCGGCGGGAGACCGTCAGATAAGACACGATCACGCCCATCACCGCGCCCACGAGAATGGTGATCAAAACAGCCAGCCAAAGGCTCTTGAGGTAATACGACCCCACAACGCCCGCCAGAGCGCCCACGAGCATAATGCCCTCAACGCCCATATTGATCACACCGCTGCGCTCAGCGAACACTTCGCCTACAGCAACCAGCAGCAGCGGCGCTGCGTAACGCAATGCAGCTTGAAGCCAATCAACAAGAATCGTACCCATTATTTCTCCTCCTTTGTTTCGGTTTCAATCTCTGCACTGGTCTCCTCTTCGTCGTCCTTATCCGTATCGACGACCTTCTTCAGTCTGCGGGCATCTACCACGCCAACGCCGATGACGAACAGCATGCACAGTGCGATAATGATAGAATTCATAGAGGAGGAAACGCCGGTCTCGATAGACATGGTGGCGCCGCCGGCCTTCAGCACGGCAAAGAACAGAGCGGAGATAATAACGCCCAGAGGATTACCGCCGGCAAGCAGGGCCACAGCCACGCTCTCATAGCCAACGCCGGTAACGAACTCCATGTAAACGCGGTGCTTCAGGCCCAGGATCTCGATAGAGCCGGACAGGCCGCCGATAACGGCACCGATGATGATGACCGTCATGATCTGGCGCTTTGCGTTCACGCCGGCGTACTGCGCGGCAAAGGGGTTGGAGCCCAGCATCTTCGTGCGGAAGCCGAAAGACGTGTAGTTCAGCAGGAAATAGAAGATCAGGCACAGAATAATGCCGATGAAGGGACCGGGATGCAAGCTGGAGCCCTGCAGCAGGATCGGCAGCGAAGTTGCCTCCGCAAAGGGCTTGGACATGGGATAGAAAGCGCTGGTATCCGCCACATGGGCAAAGCTGGAAACCACCCAGTTGGTCAGATAGATGGCAATGTAGTTCATCATGATGGTACTGGTGACTTCATTGACGTTCATGTACGCTCTCAGGAATCCGGGGATAGCACCCCACAGACCCGCAAAGATCATTGCCACCAGCATGCACAGCAGCACATGCACGATGGGGGGCAGACCCAGGTCCATAACGCCCACCATAGCCGCGCCGATGGCGCCCAGGTACATATAGCCCTCAATACCGGTGTTCCAGACGCCGGCCTTAATGCCGATGGCCACACCGATACCGCCCAGCAGCAGTGGGGACGAACGGACCAAAACGTTACTGATGGCATATTTGCTGCCGAAAGCGCCCTTGATCAGGGAGCCGTATGCCACAAAGGGATTCGTGCCGGAAATGGCGATCAAAATTCCGCTGGCTACCAGGCCCAGGACAATGCCAATAAGCGTCCGGTAGAGGGAAACCACCATATCACCCAGCAGTGGAAGGCGAATCGTCTTCTGTTTCTTCTTGTTCATTCTTTCACCTCCACATGCTGACCGAGCATCATCTGGCCGATGACGTTCTGGTCTGCGGTCTCACCGTCCAGATCACCCATGACCTGGCCGCTGTAAAGAACGATAATGCGGTCACTGAGCGCCATGACCTCCTGCAGCTCTGCGCTGATGAACAGCACGGCCGCGCCGCGGTTTCTCTCCTTGAGCAGGATGTCATGGACGTTGACCACAGCGCCCAGGTCCAGGCCGCGGGTGGGATGCGCCGCAATATCCAGCACGGGCTCCGGATCCAGCTCACGGGCAATAACCACCTTCTGCTGGTTACCGCCGGAAAGGTTTCTCACCCGGACGTCCTCATTGGGCGTCTTCACGTGATACTTCTTAATGAGCTTGCGGGCGCTGGACTTGATGTTCTTATAGTTCAGGATACCCTTCTTGGCAAAGGGCTCGTTGGTGTAATCCTTGATGATCATGTTATCGGCAATGCTGAAATCCATGACCAGGCCGGTCTTCTGCCGGTCCTCCGGGATAAAGCCCACGAAGGAGGGGTCGGCGATGACCTTTGTCACCAGCTTGTCCTTAATGGTAACGGTACCGGAGGTAGGCTTGCGCAGACCCACGATGCACTCGGCAAGCTCACGCTGGCCGTTGCCGTCAACGCCGGCAATGCCCACGATCTCACCGGCGTGTACCGTAAGATTGAAGTCCTTCAGCGCCTGAACGCCGCGGTCGTCGTTGGCATTCACGCCCTTCATCACCAGGACCGGCTCCTTGTTTTCAAACACCGGTCTCTCCCGACGCTCAATGCTCACCGGGCGGCCGACCATCATCTCCGCCAGGGTCACCTGGGTTGCGTCCTTGGTGTCCACCGTGCCGATGTAGTTGCCATCGCGCAGGACCGTAACGCGGTCGGTGATCTCGATCACCTCGCGCAGCTTGTGGCTGATGAAAATAACGGCGCGGCCGGATTCGGTGATCTTGTGGATCGCTCGGCAGAGCTGGTCGCTCTCAGCCGGAGTCAGAACGGCCGTGGGCTCGTCCAGGATCAGAAGCTTGCAGTCTCTGTACAGAGCCTTCAGGATCTCCACCCACTGCTGCTTACCAACGGGCAGTCTCCAAACCACTTCATCCGGGTCCACATACAGCTCATACTCTTCGCAAAGCTCCAACAGGCGCTTTTTTGCGGAATCCAGGTCCAACCGCTGCTTATTATCTTTAATACCGAGAATCACGTTCTCGATAACAGATAGCGTATCCACCAGTTTAAAGTGCTGGTGCACCATTCCGATACCGTTTTTGATGGCTTCAAGGGGAGAAGTGATATGTACTTCCTTGCCATCCAGCAGAACCTTACCCGTGGTAGGCTCATACAGTCCGTAAAGGACGTTCATCAACGTGGTCTTGCCTGCGCCGTTCTCTCCGAGAAGGCCCAGGACTTCACCTTTTTTGCAGTCAATGCTCACATGATTGTTAGCAAGAACACCGGGAAACTCCACGGTGATGTCCTGCATTTGCAGGGCGTAATTGGAATTCTCCAAAGGAATACCTCCCTCAGCGATAATGAGGGATTGCCCGTAAGAATCCATAGAATCCTATGATCCTTACGGACAATCCCATGTATACTATGTTTTTTTACTTATCTGACTTATGATCAGAAAGTGATGGTGCCGTCGGACAGGCCCTTGATAGCCGCATCGTAAGCAGCCTGCTGGTCAGCAGTCAGCTCCTGGTTGATGGCAGCCTTAACGCCGCCCTCGTTCACGCCGATCACGTGAGCCTGGCCATCGCAGATGTCGCCCATGGTCTCGGCATAGCCCAGAGCATCCCATGCGAACACGGCGGAAGCAGCGGTGACGTCGGGAGCACTGTAGTCAACAGCGTAGTCAGCCACAGTACCGACAACCACAACGCCCTTATCCTTGGAGTCCTGCGCAGCGGCAGCCACACCGGCGCCGGCAGCATCCAGGCAGGGGATCAGAACATCGCAGCCGGAGGAGATGGCGGACAGAGCGCACTCACGAGCCTTAACGGTATCAGCCCAGTCGCCGGTCAGAACTTCCGTGACCTCGATGTCGGGGTTGATCTGCTTCAGGCCGGCAACGATGCCTCTGTACATGGCGCGGTGCGTCTCATAGTACTCGCCCAGGATGAAAGCGACCTTGTTGGTCTTGGTATACATGGCAGCCAGAACGCCAGCCACGAAACCGGCATGACCGTAGTCGATGGTAGCGGCGGTCATGTTGGGCAGGCCATAGGTGTCCGTACCCACGGAGAACACGAACTTGGTGTTGGGGAACTCTTTTGCGACGGTAGCCACGGCATCGCCGAACTGACCGCCCTGGCCGATAACGATCTCATAACCGGCCTGTGCGAACTGACGCAGGACCTCGACCTGCTCATCCTGAGCAACGTTCTCTTTGTAGGTGGTCTTGATGCCCTTTTCAGCGGCGGCCTTCAGCATGCCCTCATAGGTGTACTGGTTGAAAGCCTTGTCGGTTACCAGACCGGGAAGGACCATGGCCACGCTGCCAGCCATATCTTCGCCCTTCTTCCCGTCATCGCCCTTGCTGCCGCAGGCCACCAGGCTCAGGGCCATGACCAGTGCAAGGATCAGTGCTAAGAACTTTTTCATTGGGGAATCCTCCTTTTCTTTTTGGCATTAATGCCCATGGCTGCAAACATATTTCTGTAAAAAAATACTATTTACAAGCCTGTTAGCAGTATAACAAAACTCATCTTCTAATACAAGGGGCATAGTATCCAAAATTGATTCTAAAAAATAATATGAAATAACTAAAAATTTTTAGCCGTTTCTGAACATATTTTCCTTCGGCACAATCTACCCCCTAAAAGAGGGCTGATTTCCTATATATCGTTCACTTTTTAAGCCTTTTGCCAAGGCGAAAATCCTTTCCTGTTCCCGCCGTCCGTCAACCGGGCCAGCAGCTGCCACAGCAGGATCTTCCCGTCAGGATACGCAGCCGTGTAGAACTCCGGGTGAAACTGCACCCCCACCATCGGCCTGCTTTTGTGCGCGATCATCTGCACATCGCAAAGCTCCGAGCCGGCCAATCCCACAAATTCTTCCGGCACCCGCTCCACCTGGCACCGGTGCATTGCCAGGCAGCGCATGTACTCCCCGCTCCCCTCCGGCATAGGCCAGCCGTCCCGGAGGCGGATGGGCATAAACCCGAATTCTCCCTCTTCCCTCTCCAGCCGCTTTATGCCCACGCCATGGGCCGCGCAAAGCAGCTGCAGGCCCATGCATATCCCCAGGACCGGCATGCGGGTCTCCCGCAGCCAGTGGATCTCCTCCCGGTATTCCTCCAGCATATCCTCATACGGAAGGGCCTTGTCGGAAAATCGTCCGGACAGCACCACGCAGTCCGCCCCGCTCTCCTCCGCCTGACGGACCCGGGTATGGTGCAGCACCGACACCTCATAGCCCCCCAGCCCCTCTATGACCCCGGCCAGATTGGGGATATTGCATATCCCCTCCGCCAGCCCGTATTGCTCCGGATGGCGGACATATCCCGGATCCTGCGCCGTTTCTTCGTTGGAAATGATCACGATCTTTTTCATTCTTTTCGCCCTCTTTATTTCGTCTTTATACCATTTAAATAATATAACACTATATAAACAACGAATACCGTTGCCTGTTCACGGCCCTAGTATAGCACACCCCGCCTCATTCGTAAACCCGGCAGGCTGGCCTCCAAAAAAGGAATAGGCAGGCTCCCCGGAGCCTGCCTATTCTCTCTTTTTTCACCGATCCCTTCCCTACGGCTGCGGCTGCGCCGGATCCTGCGCCGGGACAGGTTTCTGTGCTTTGCCGATGGTCTTTACAAAAAACACGAAATACACGATGTGCGCCGCCCAGACGCAGGCCAGGATCACGCAGGGAACGTAGAGGGCCTTCCGGACCATCATGTAAAACCCAAAGGCCATCAGCGCCGTAACCGTGGAGAGTATCTTCGCCTTGGTCTTTGCGGTCATTCCCTGCCCCTTCACATAGTTTTCCAGGTTATTTTTGTATAGCTTTGTGCCCACGAACCATTCGTGCAGCTTTTGCGAGGACTGGGAAAAGCAGAACACCGTCGCCAGGAAAAACGGCACCGTAGGCAGCACCGGAAGCACGATTCCGATGCAGCCCAGCACCAGGCACACGCAGCCGATGATCAAAAAAATCAATCTTTTTACTTTCATGGTATTTTCTCCCTATTCAGCTCATTCTTCCGTGCTCCACCGAATACACCTTGTCGGCCAGGCGCATGGTGGAGGGTCTGTGGGACACCAGCACCACCGTCTTGTCCTGCCGCTCCTCTCCCAGGGACTTCAGGATAATGGCCTCATTGAGGCTGTCCAAGTTGCTGGTAGGCTCGTCCAGGAGGATAAAGGGTGCCTCGTGCAGGAAGGCCCGGGCAATGCCCAGCCGCTGACGCTCGCCGCCGGAAAGGGTGTCTCCCAGCTCCCCCACAGGGGTGTCGTAGCCCTGTGGCAGGGTCATGATAAAGTCATGCACCGACGCTTTCCTGCAGGCATCTTCGATCTCCTCGTCCGTGGCATCCAGCTTTGCGATGCGCAGGTTATTGCGGATACTGTCGTGGAAAAGGTGGGTCTCCTGGGTGACAAAACTCTCCGCGTCCCGCAAGCTGGCGGTGTTGATCCTTCGCACATCCGTGCCGGACAGGGTGATCCTGCCCTGCTGCGTGTCCCAAAAGCGCATGAAAAGCTTCAGCAGCGTGGATTTTCCGCTGCCGCTCTTTCCAACGATGCCCACCACGGCGCCCTTGGGAATGTCCGCCGACACCCGGTGCAGAATGGTCTCTCCGCCGTAGGCAAAGGTGACCTCCTCCGCCGCCGCGCCGAAAAAGGAAACGTCCGTCCCGTCCGTCTGCTCCTCCACCACCGGTGTCTCGTCCAGGATGTCCAGCACGCGGTTTCCGGCGGCAAAGGTGTTTTGCAGGGTGCTGCCCAGACTGGCCAGGGCCACCGTGGGTCCAAAGGAGCTCATCAGCGCGATGGTGGGGATCAGCACCCCGATAAATTCCACCTTGCCGCCTCTATACAAAAGCGTGGAAGCCAGCAGCATCCCAAGGTCAAAAAACAGAATGGCCGTGTTGGTGGCCGCCTGGTTTTTCCCCGCCGTCAGCTTCATGCGCTTTTCATCGGCGGACAGGGCATCGATCCGCCCGTTCATCTCCTCCAGGCGCCTTTCCCCCTGTCCGTATTGCAGGATTTCCGGCAGGCCCCGCAGGCTATCCAGCACAAAGCCGGAAAGCTCTCCCGACTTCGTGCGGAATCTCAGCCCGTCGTCGCCGCTGGCCTTGGAGGTAAGCAGCGGGATCGCCACGCCTACGGTCAGGTACGCCCCCAGGGCAAGAAGCCCCAGCACTGGGTGAAAGCTGCCGATAAACAAACACAGCAGCGCCGTAAACAGGGCCGCGATAAGCACCGGCGAGATGGTGTGGGCATAGAACACCTCCAAAAGCTCAATATCCGAGGTAATGACGGAGATCAGGTCTCCCTTGTCCCGTCCCTCCAGCTTCGCCGGGCACAGCCGCCGCAGGGCCCGGAACACCCGGTCCCGCAGCAGCGCCAGCAGCTTAAAGGCGATATAATGGTTGCAGGACTGCTCGGCATAGCGCAGTCCGCCCCGGACGGCGGCAAACACCACCACGGAAATAAAGAGAAATTTCAGCGTAAACGGTGTGGAAATGCCCAGCAGCTCCGCCACGGCGTAACCGCCGAATACGGTGATGAACGTCGCCGCCAAGTGGCCCGTAAGGCCCATGAGCACCGCCAGGACCATGTAGCCGGCCAAGGGCTTCACAAGGCCCACCAGCCGCGCCATCACCTGAGATCCGCTGCGTTTTTTCATACGTTCTCACCGTCCTTTCCGTAGTTTTCCAGCGCCTGCTGGGCGTTCCACAGGCGGGCGTAAACGCCGCCCCTGTCCAGCAGCTCCCTGTGTGTGCCGCTCTCGGCAACGTACCCGCCCTCCAGCACATAGATGCCGTCGCAGTCCGTCACGTTGGCCAGCCGGTGGGAGATGAGGATCACCGTCTTGGTCCTCGCCAGCCGGTGGATCTGGGCCATGATGTCGTTCTCGCTCTCCACGTCGATGTTGGAGGTGGCCTCGTCGAAGAGGTAGAGCGGGCTGTCATGCAGCAGCGCCCGGGCCAGGGCAAGGCGCTGGCATTGGCCGCCGGAGAGATTGGCCCCCTTTTCGGCCAGGGGCGTGTCCAGCCCCTTCTCCCCTTTCAAAAACTCCGCCAGCTTCACCTGCTCCAGCACGTCCCAGAGCCGCGCATCCGTGGCCTCCGGACTGCCCATTAGCAGGTTATCCCGCACTGTCCCCTTAAAGAGATAGCTGTGGTTGCTGACGTAGGTAAAGCTCCCCAGCAGGCTCTCCTCGCTGATCTCCCGCAGCTCCGTGCCGCCCACCGTGACCGAGCCGCCGTACCCGCGGCTGCGCCCCATCAAAATGGAGGACAGGGTGGACTTGCCACAGCCGGACTCGCCCACGATGGCCGTCAGGCTCCCCACAGGGAACGTCAGGTCCACCCCGTGGAGGATCTCCCGCTCCGGCTGATAGGAAAAGCGCAGCCCGGCGCAGCGGACCGTGCACTCCCCGGGGACCGGCTCCGTCTTTCGCTCCGGCTCCGGCAGATCCAGCAGGTGAAAGATCTTATCGCTGGCCGCCATGCCGTTCATGGCGATGTGGAAATAAGACCCCAGCAGGCGCATGGGAATGAAGAAATCCGCCGACAGCAGAATGATCAGCAGGCACCCCTGCAGGCTCACGCGCCCTGCGGCATACTGGGTAGAGGCCATGATCACGCCCAGGGCCGCGCCGCCGTAAGCGATGAGATCCATGATGGTAACGGAATTCAGCTGCATGGTCAGCACCTTCATGGTGATCTTCCGGAATTTCTCCGCCTGCCGGTTCATCTCCCGCTGCTTGTATTCATCCGCCTGGTAAATCTTCAGCGTGGTCAGCCCCTGCAGATTTTCCAGGAAGGTGTCCCCCAGGGCCGTATACTGCCCCCAGTATTTGGAGAGCAGCTTCTTGGCCCACCGCTGCACCGCCACGATGGCCGCCGGGATCAGCGGCACGCACACCAGCAGCACCACCGCGCTGGGAAAGTTCACAAAGCTCAGCACCCCAAAAAGGGTCAGCGGCGCCAGCATGGCGTAGAAAAACTGCGGCAGATACGCGCCGAAATAGGTCTCCAGCTGGTCCACCCCCTCCACGGCCACCTGCACCACCTCGGAGGTCTTCACCGCCTCGCTGTAAGATGCACCCAGGCGCAGCAGCTTCCGGTAGATCAGGTTCCGCAGGGTCTTCTTCACGGCCTTGGAGGAAAGAAAGCTCATTTTGGCAGCCACCCGGGTGCAGATATACCGCACGGCGGCGGCAGCCGCCGCCAGGATCAGGGCCGCGGCCATGCTGCTGCCGGAGACCTCTCCCGCATACAGCTCCGCCAGCAGCCGTGTGATGCTGGCCATCATCACGATGTTCGCCGCCAGCGACAGCCACTGAAAGGCCACATTCCCGGCAATATAGGGTTTACTTTCGCTGACCGTGCCGATCAGCCGTTTGTTCATCATCATACTTTTTCTCCGTTTCAGACATCCTCCGTATTCGCCTCATGGATCATCCGCTTCAGCGCGGAGAAGCTCTCGGCGCTGACGGCGTGCTCCATTTCGCAGGCGTCCTTTTCGGCGGTGGCCTCGTCCACCCCAAGCCGGATCAGCAGGTCCTTGAATGTCTGGTTTTTTTCGTAAATACTCTTTGCAAGCCTCTTTCCTTTGTCTGTCAGGTGCACCTCGTGCAGCGCGTCCAGATGCAGGTATCCCTCCTGCTCCAGCGATCGCAGCGATACCGACACCGTCGGCCGCGAAACGCTCAGATACGCGGCAATATCCGTTCCCCGCACCTGTCCCACCTTCGAGAGAAGATAGATCGCCTTCAGGTAGTTCTCCGTTGTTTTCTGCCGTTTCATACGCTTCACCATTTAAACCGGGATGATAAACGGTTTGCCGTCCACCCTGGACATCTGCAGCTGCACCCCATAGACCTCCTGCACCAGCTCTTCGCTGATGACCTGCTCCGGTGCCCCCTGGGCCAGGATCTTTCCGTCCTTCATGGCAATGATCTCGTCGCTGTAGTACAGCGACTGGTTGATGTCGTGCAGGACCATGACGATGGTGATGCCGAATTCCCGGTTGAGCCTTTGCACCAACTTCAGAATCTGCAGCTGATAGCGGATGTCCAGATAGGTGGTAGGCTCGTCCAGAAACAGCACCTTAGTGTCCTGGGCCAGAGCCATGGCGATCCACACCCGCTGCTTCTGCCCGCCGGAGAGCTGGGACACGGGCTTGTCCTTATGCTTCAGGGTGTCGGTGATCTCCAGGGCCCGGCGGATCTTTTCCTCGTCCTCCGCCGCATCCGGCGAAAGGCCAAAGGTGTGATACGGTGTCCGCCCGTAGGAGACCAGCTTCTCCACGGTAATATCGTCCGGGGCGGTGTTATATTGGTGTACGATGGCCGCCTGTCTGGCAAATTCCTTCAACCGTATCTCTCCGATGGCCCTGCCCCGGAAGCGGATCTCTCCCTCGTCCGGTATCAGGTTCTTGGTCATCAGGTTAAACAGCGTGGATTTTCCGCAGCCGTTGGCGCCGATGAGGGTGGTGATCTTTCCCTCCCGTAGGTCAAAGGTCAGGCCCCTGAGCACCTGGTTTTTCCCATAGGCAAAGTGTACCCCCTGCACCTGGTAAACCGCCTTATTGTCCATAGCCATGCTTCGACCTCCTCAGCAGCAGAATAAAGAACGGTCCGCCCACCACCGACATAATGATCGACGCGCTGATCTCATAGGGCGCGGCGATGGTGCGTCCCACCGTGTCGGCCAGCAGCAGCGTAAACGCTCCCAGCACCACGGAATAGGGGATCAGCCATTTGTGGTCGCTGCCCACCAGCAGCCGGGCGATGTGGGGCACGATCAGCCCCAGAAAGCTGATAGGCCCGACCACCGCCGTGGAAATGCCCGCCAGCAGCACCGCGATCACGGAAACAACGATCCGGCTGCGGTTGACGTTTACCCCCAGGGACCGGGCGGTCTTGTCCTCCAGCGCCAGGAGATTGCACTGCCCGGCAGCCAGAAGCGCCAGCACCACCCCCACGGCTACATAGGGTGCCAGGGTGCGGAAATCATCCCAGGTCTTCATGGTGATGTTGGCGTTTACAATGCTGGCCACGCCCGAGTAGTTAGACCCCGTGCCGGAGTTGAAGGCGCTCATCAGCCCCGTGAACATGGCGTTCACCGCCACGCCCACCAGGATGATCCGCAGGGGCGACAGCCCGTTTTTATAGGACAGGCTGTATACCAGCACAAAGGCCAGCATGCCTCCCAGAAAGGCAAACAGCGGCGTAAAGAAATACAGCGCCGGCGCAAAGGCGGTGATCAGCACCGCCGCCAGGCTGGCCCCGGAGCTGACGCCGATGATGCCGGGGTCCGCCAGGGGATTTTTCAGCACCGCCTGAAACAGCACGCCCGATACGGCGGTGGCGGCGCCGCCCAGCATGGCGATGAAAATGCGCGGAAAGCGCAGGTCGTAAATGGTCGCCACATTGGCGTCGTACTCCACAAACAGCCCCCGCAGCAGTGCGCCGGGCGATACCTTTAAGCTGCCGGTATTGACGGCAAACAGGAACAGCGCCAGCAGTCCCGCGGCGGTAATGACCAGGGACAGTACCTTTTTTCTTGTCTTTATCAACAGTGGATACCTCCTGAATGATGATTGGGGATTTAGCCTGACCTAACAAGCCCCGCCGGAAAAGGCCCGCCGGCACGCGGGCCTTTCCGGGCTCTTATTCACCGTAGAGCAGGGGCTGCAAGGCCTTCAGAGCCTCGCTGTAGCTGAAATTCGCGCTCATGTTAAACAGCGCCGGGTCCAGGTCATAGACCCGTCCGTCCTCCACCGCGCGGAAATGCTTCCATATATCGTTGGTGGAGAATTCCTCCGCGAACATCTCCTTCACCTGGTCCGGCAGAGCATGGGCCGCCCGGAGAATGATGTCCGGGTCCTTCTGCTGCATGTCCTCGGTGTTGGCGGTGAGAAACTCCTCCCCGTCCCCGTCTCCGTAGATATTGGTGCCGCCGGCCAGCTTCACAAGGCTGCCCACATAGCTGCTCTCGGTAGCCACGATGTAGGACCCCGGCAGACCCATGAGCACCAGCACCCGGGGGCTTTCCTTCCCCTGGTTGACGCTTTTATACTCCGTCATGAACTCGTCAAACTCCGCCAGCATCTCCTTGGCCTGCTCCTCCCGGCCGAACTTCTCTCCCAGGCCCTGGATGGAGGCGTACATCCCCTCCACGCTCTTCAGGTTCAGAAAGATGGACTTCACCCCGATGGAGGCGTATTTGGGCTGGAGGTCGGACTGCAGGGAATTGGGCGAGAGCACATAGTCCGGGTTCAGGGATTTCAGTATCTCCAGGTCCGGATTCATGGCCATGCCCACCGTGGGCAGGCTCTGGTACTTTTCCGGCAGGGTGCTGTTTGTCTGGCAGACCCCCACCAGTTCCAGGTCCAGCCGGCTGCAGATCTGCGCCACAGCCGGGGACGTGGCGATGAGCCGGGCGTTTTCCTCGGTATTCGTCCCCTTGCCGCTCTCCCCCGGATGCTGATTCACGCACCCGGCCAGCATCAGCAGCATCGCACCCGCCAGCAGCGCCGCCAGTATTCGTTTCAGTCTCATAGTCTTTGCCTCTTACTTCTTTTTCTTGAAAAAGCCGAAATACCACACGCAGCCGCCTGCGGCCAGAACGAGGACAAGCCCGCCCAGCACCCACCAGACAGCGGACCCGCCGCTCTTTTCGGTTTTCGCAGTGCTCTGCCCCTGGGTGGGATTGCCGTTTGCGTCAAATTCCTGGAGCCCCGTGGGGGTCTCCTCCTGGCCGCTCTCGCCTGTCTTGGTGCTGTCCTGAGCCGGTTTGATGTCCGAAGCCGCAGGCGTCTGCGTATCCGGAGTGGTCTCCGCAGGCGTCTTGGCGGGTGTCTCATCCGCAGGCTCAGACGCCGGCGTGCTGGGTTTTTCCACCGTCACGCTGGTGATGAAATCGCCGGACCCGCTCTGGAGCGCGGAAACGGTGATGTAGAAGATCACCTCACGCCCCATGGGCACCACATACATATTGCAGCGGATAACGCTGTTTTCGCTGCCCACGCGCATGCGGTAGTCGGCGGTATTTTCCGTGTAGTCCTCCTGCATCAGCGACGCGCTGACAGCCGAGCCGTCCACCTGAAACTGGGGGTTCTGGATATTATCCATCAGCTTCAGCCGCACGGTCACATAAGTAGTTCCATGGGGATCCACCTCCACCAGCGCCTGCCGGTAAAGGGCGCTCTCGGTCATAGACTGCCCCAAAACGGCAGAGCCGTCGCCGCCGACGTCCTCAATAACGCCGGTGGTGGGGTGGCGGTAATGGGGGGTAGCGGTTGCCAGATAAATGCCGTTGGATGCCGCATAGGCAGGGATAGCCGTAATGCTCGCCGCCAGGACGAGCATTACGACCACACTGCACAGCATCCGCAAAGCCTTTGCGGTATGCTTCATGGTTTATTCTCCTCTTTCGATTTTGCGCTTTTTTAGGGCCACACCGGCCAGCAGCACGGCGGATACCGTCATGGGCACCAGCCACAGGGCGATGCCGGCATCGCCGGTGTTTACGCCGCTGTTGGTGTTCTCCGCGTCGGTAACGGTGCTGCCCTTTTCCACCAGCGCATACTGCCCGGCGCTCTTGGTGATAACAGCGTAGCCGCTGCCGTCCAGAGTGCCCTTGATGAGGGTCTTTGCGCCGTTTTCGCCGATCCGGTAAACGGCGGCGTCCGCGCCGTTATAGCCGGCACGCACCGGCACGATCACGGTAACGGTGCCGTTGGGGCTGATCTCGCTGCCATCCTTATCCAGGAAGCGCACATCATAGAGCTTGAACTTCTTGCCCACCTGGCCCAAGGCGGAGGCGGCGTTGTCGTAGTCGCTGCCGGAGGTGATCTCCTTTATAGCGATCTGCACGCCCTCGGGCAGCACGCCCTTGTCGGCCTTCACCCGCACGCCGGTGGTCTTGTCGGTAAAGTCCACCGCGGGAGACAGCTCCTGGGGCTTCTCCGGCTGGAAGGCCGGGTCGTCCTCGGTGGTCTGCTTCAGGGAGGCAAAGTCCAGCTTCATCAGCACATCCTGGTCGCCGTTGCCTGCGGAAATGTCTTCCATCACGGGCACGAACACATGCAGGGGGATATAGCCCTCGCTGTCAGCCTTGGCCGTATCCACCAGCGGGAAGGAGATGGTCTGGGGATACTTCATGCCCTCGGCGCACCCGCCAGGCACGTTGAACTCGTCCATAACATCGCTGCCGTCGGCGTTCTTCTGGAGGCTCAGCACCGTGGCGGCCTTCAGGGTGCCGCTCACCGCGCCGTAGTTTCCGTAGGTATAGCCGCTATCATAGTAGGAGAGCTTGGCCAGATATCCGAAGCGATTCAGATAGTGCAGGCCCTTAAAGTTCATGGTAATGGTATAGCTGCCGTTCTTCACGGTGACCTTGGCGGTGTGGTTCACCGCGTCGTTGGACATGGACAGGTCGCTGCGGTTCAGCTTCACCATGGTAAACTGGATGGAATACACGCCGTCCGACAGGTTTTTAAAGTCAAGGCTGCCGTCAGACTTTTTCTCCAGCTTGGCCACCGCGTCGTTAATGGCGGCGGCCATGGCGTCCACTTCGCTCTGCTGGGTGATCTTCTTGCCCCGGACAACGGCTGCCTTGGCTTTCTCTACGGCAGCGACGGTCTCCTCCGTGTACTGGGACAGATCCTCCGGGATGGAGGCAATGGCCTTCTCCACGGCGGAATAGTCCGCATCCCGATAGGTCAGACCGGCGGTGTTCTTCTCCAGATAGCCGATGTACTGCTCCACCTTATCCTGCGTGCCGAAGCCGCTGTCCAGCAGATAGTCAATGCCGGTGATGGTGGCGGTAAAGCTGTTCCAGCTCTCCTGGGTATACAGGTCGCCGCCCTTGGCCTCCAGAGCCTTTGCCTCCGCCAGCTTCTGGCGCAGCACGGTCAGGTCCAGGCCGTAGTTGGCGTCGTTGGGCACGGTGTCCAGAGCCGCCTTGGCATCCGCCAGGGCCTTCTTTACGCCCTCTTCATCCTCAGCGCCATTGATAGCGGTCAGGGCGTCGGCCTTGATTTTTTTCACGGCGTCCTTGGAAAGGCCCTTGTAGTCAGCCGGGTTTTTATAAGCCACCAGCTCCGCCACGGCATCCGCCTTGATCTGGCTCAGCCGGTCGGCTGCCTCAAAGGCCAGGACCGGATAGCCGTCGTTGAGGCCATAGGTGTCCTTGTCATAGGAGGAAGCCGCCGAGCCTATTGCCTTAAAGAATGTATCGCCCTTGAGCCAGTCGGCGCTCTTAAACTCGCAGTTGCTCACCAGCTGCGTTGCCTTGCTGAGGCCCTTGGTATAGAGCTTGTCAGCGCTGCCCTCCTGGGCGTAGCTGTAGAAGATCATGCCGCTGTAGAGCCGGCCCACCAGGGCGCAGGCGCTGTCGCTGGATGCCACAGTGGCCGTGATCTTGCCGGTGGAGTAGCAGGCCGACATGGTGGAGAGGTCTCCGCCGGAGTAGGCGCCGATGATGCCGCCCACGGTGTGCTGGGCCGTAACATCGCCCCGGTTATACAGGTTTCCGTATACGCCCTGGGCATCGCTGCCCGTAGAGGTCGCCGTGCCGATAACGCCGCCTACAGATGCGCCGTTGCCGTTCACAGTGCCCTTGTTGTAGCAGCTGATAACGCCCTTGGAGCCGCTGCGCACAAAGTAGTTGCCCACAATGCCGCCGGTGGAGCCGCCGGCCGTGATGGTGCCGCTGTTGCCGCTGTTGCGGATGTAGCAGCCGGAGGCGTAGCCCACGATGCCGCCCACCTTTTCCTGCAGCGTGGCGGTAATGTCGGCCGTATTAAAGCAGTGCACGATGTCGCAGTACAGCGCCTCGCCCGCAATGCCGCCGGCCACGGCCACATAGTCGTTGTTATTCAGCCGGTCAACGGTGATCTTCACGTTGCTGCTGAGGTCATTCAGTCTGGTATAGAGTGCGCTTCCCACAACGCCGCCCACATTGGTGGCGGTGGTCTTGATCACGCCCTCTACGCTTAGGTCCTTGATGGCGGCATTTTCCTTTTCCTTGCCCTTCACATAGCCGAACAGGCCCTGATAGTTGTCGTTGCCCTTTATCGCCAGGCCCGTAACGGTGTGGCCGTTTCCATAGAATTCCCCGGTAAAGGGATGATCCTTGGTGCCGATGGGCGTCCAGGCCTTGGCGTTCAGGTCAATGTCGTTTTCCAGGAATACGCAGGCAAAGCTCCGGCCGCCGTTTACCTCCTTCGCCAGCCAGGCCAGCTCCTCCGGGGAGGTGATGTTCACGCTGTCGCCGCTTACCTGGGGCTGCTTTACCGTCACGCCGTCCCAGCCCTTGGCATCGGATGCCGGCACCAGGCCGTCCATAGCCTTGCTCAGCGCAGTGACCTGGGCGTCGATCTGCTCCTGGGTGGCGGCAGCATCGTCATATACGCTCTGCGCCGCTTCCATGGCCTTAGCAAGGGCCTGATAGCTGTCGGCGGTGTACGCCGTCTCATCCACAGTCTTCGCCTCGTCCAGAGCCTTCTGCAGCGCCTGCTTGTCGGCGCTGGTCAGGCCGTCGATGGCAGCCTTCAGCTTCTGGGCCATGGCCTTGTTTTCAGCGTCCGTATACTGCTTGAGGTCCAGCACAGGCTGGGCGCTGTAGTCGCTGCTGCTTAGGTCAAGATGCTGCTTGCTCCATACATTTTCCAGCGCCGTCCGCACCTGAGTGTAGGCGCTCTCAAAGGCGGAAACGCTGGCCTGGCTGCAGCCGTCGGTCTTGGTCTGGGACGCCACATACAGCATGTACTGCGCGTTTTCTTCCGGGTTTTCGATCTTCTCCAGCGTCTTCCAGTTCACCTCCATGCGGGCGTACTGGTCGCCGGAGGAGGCGGAGATATCAAACATCACCGGCACAAACACATGGCAGAAAGCCGCGTGGTCTCCGGTATACTCCGCAGCCGTGGTGGGAACCGCTTCCCCGTCGTCCTTTGCCATCACCGGCGTAACGTCCAGCGCCAGCAGATGGCTGTAATACTTGTCGACGATGTTGAGGTATTCCGCCTCCTTGCCAAAGCCCGCCGGGCGGAGCTTGTGGCCGTCAAACTTGTACTTGGAGTCCGGGTCGTTGTATCCGTCGTACACGATCTTGCCGTCGGTGGTCTTTTGATAGGTCAGCGACTGCGTCAGTGTGAATACGGTCTCGGGATCGCTGGTATTCGGCATGCCGAACTGGGTGAAGCTGCCGGGATAGATCCCCTCCAGCTCCATCATAAAGCCGTACATCCCCAAAAAGCCCATGGGCATGAATTCCAGCAGTGCCGTGACCTTGCCGTCCTTCACAATGACGATGGGCCGGTATTCCTTATCTCCCGGCTGGTTTTTCTTGTAGCTCTCGCTGCCGCGCAGAGCCGCATTTCCCATGGAGTTCTGTTCCGGTTTGTTTGCCTGTTTCATGTTAACATCGGCATAGTAAACACCGTCCGCGACGTCCGTGGGCACGCCCAGGTAGACCGCTTCCCTTGTGTTACCATCGCTCCCCGCCGCAAATGCCGTTACCGCGCTGCAGGATAGCAGCATCACAGCGGCCAGCAAAAGCGACAGAAGCCGATGAAGCGATTTGGTTCCTTTTTTCATAGTTTCCTCCTGTTCTTTCCCGGTGGGAAGTTTTTTCGCAGTTAGCACCATCTAACCGCATGTGTTAAAAAAACAGCCGCCTCAGTGGGCTCTTGCTTAACGGAGCCTATTTTAGCACACTTCGGCCGCTTGTGAAGAGGTCAGTTTGTTGCGCATCTGCTACAAAATGGCGTATTTTTCCAGGCCCCGGAGACCGTTCCCCTTGAAATTCCGCCGTTTTTCCCTGTTGCAAATGCGCAACAAAATTATATGAGCATGGTAAATATCGCGCTGGATTCGGGCATGTGGATGGGCCCCACGGAGCACTCCATCTGCAGGCAGACGCTGCCGTGGAGGATCTGCCCGGTGCCGGAGCCCACATTGACAAACCGGAGCACGTCCGCGGGAAAGGAGAATATCTGCCCGTTGGACTCGGCCCGGATATAACGCCCGGCGTCAAAGTAGCGGACACTTTTCACCTTGCCGCTCATAAGCGCCCCGCTGAACTGGGACTTCGCGGAGATAGACACCGCCCGCAGCTGCACCGTTCCCACGCCGTTTTTCACCGACAGTGTGCAGGGATGATAAAATCCTTCGTTGGCCATGGAGAGGTTGCTGCCGTTTTTGATGTGCTCCCTAAAGATCAGGAAGGGAAACTCGTAGCTGCCGTCCTTGAGCCTTTTGCACAGGGCGGCGCCGGTGAACTGCTTCTGCTCCCGCAGCTCATACTTCACCCGGTAGCGCTCCTCGGTGGCCCGCACGGCGTCCATGGTGCTGTCGGTGCAGTAGAGAGCCCAGACGAAGGCGTCCTTTTTGGCGCTCTCCATATCCACCCCCTCGTAGAGCAGGTGGTTCAGAGCGATCTCCAGCCGCTGGGCGTAGCGGGCCGCCGCCCGGTAGCCCTTTTCCGTAACGATAGGGCTGCGGATGTCCTCCCGGTCAATGTATCCGTCCTTTTCCAGAGCCGCCATGGCCCGGCTGACAGCGTATTTCTCCTCCCCCAATGTCCGGGAAATGCCGGTAACGGTGCAGTCCGCCGGGTCAGACCGCAAAAAGCAGAGCAGGACTCTGAGCCTGAAAATTTTCACATCATCTTCCATTTTTTCACCCTCCCTATTACAGCGTCCGTTTAAGTTAGATGCAACTAACTTCTTGTCATAATAAAAGCGGTCACACAGCGGTTTTCCTGCGCAGCTCCCTGAGCGCGTGCCTGTATGCCGGTGCCCTATTATAGCATAAGCCGCCCCGCTATGCAATCCGTTTTCCCACGGCGAATTGCACAATTTCCGGCCTCCCGCCCCCTTCCCCCTTATCCATGTGTTCACCGGGCCGGGAATGTGATATCCTGCGCAAAATACGTCTATCGCTTTGTATTTTGAAGAAATCAAACGTTTTCCCTATGGATTTTCCGCTCAGATTCTGCTAAGATGAGATAAGAATGGTAAAATGGAAAAAAGTCTGACAGGAGGAACTATGCGGAATATCTGGACGGTCTTCAAAACCGATATCAAGTCGCTGAGCAAATGCTTCTTTGCCTGCGCGGTGGCGGTGGCCATCGCCATCCTGCCCAGCCTGTACGCATGGCTGAATATCTATTCCAACTGGGATCCCTACGGCAATACCGGCAGGATCTCCATCGCCGTGGCATCCCTGGACCAGGGCTATACGGACGAGGACGGTGTATACACCAACAAGGGCGCCGATGTGGTAGCGGATCTGCGGGAGGCCACCAGTATTCACTGGGTCCCGGTAGAGAGCGACGAGGCCGCCCGGGAGGGCGTGTACGCCGGAGACTACTACGCCGCCGTGGTCATCGGCAAAGACTTTACGTATAACATGTTCAATATGCTGACGGAGTGGACGGGCAAGCCCTCCATCACCTATTACGAAAACGCTAAGAAAAACGCCGTGGCCACAAAGATCACCGACACGGCTGTGGAGAGCCTGAAGCGCACCATCAACGAAAACTACCTGGAGGTGGTCATCGGCGGTGTAATGACCCAGGCCAACCTGCTGGCCGCCGATCTGACGGCCAACGATCCCGAGGCGGCGGTGAAGGGCCTGTTCTACCAGGTCCAGGATCTGCTGGGCGGCTGCCGGTCCACTATGGACGCCTTTTCTTCGGCAGGGACCGGCGTGGACTATGATGCCGAAAAACTGGCCCAGGCCATCAGCGGCATCAACGCAAACCTGCCCGACACCAGCCAGTGGCAGCAGACCGCCGCCCAGCTCGACCGCATGATCTATACCGCCCTGCAGGAGATCCAGCGGACCCTGGATACGCTCCAGCAGACCGCGTCCGACC
>CAKTZK010000015.1 GCA_934635515.1 uncultured Oscillospiraceae bacterium | reverse complement strand
GTGCCGACTCTGGAGGATATCTATCCCCGGGCGCAGGCAGCCGGTGCCGTCACCCAGGAGCCTTTCTTCCGCCCCTACGGCTGGCATATGTTCCGCATGGCTGATCCGGCGGGAAATCACATCAATATTTATACGGTGCCAACCACCACCGAATAAAGCGCACCGAAACCGTAAAAATTAAAGGATGCTCTTCACGCCCGGAATTAAAAAGGGAGGCAGCTTATGAAACAGAACCGTCTCGTAAGCCGCCTCCCTTTTTTCGTTTTTAATTGCCAAGGCTCACGGCATCACCCGGCGGGCCACGCAGATAAAGTCCTCCTTGCCAAAAATCACCGGCACCGGGTATGCGGGGTTGGCCTCCGCCTCCGCCCAGGCGGCCATTTGAGGCAGGTCCTCCGACCGAATACAGGGAAAGCACTCCGGAATACCCAGCGCCCGGTTTATGCGGTAAATGGCCTCTACCGCCTGCCGGGCAAGGCTTCGGGTCTCCCGGGTGTTATAAAAGCGGCCGATGTAGGCCTCCACCGCATGGGTCAGGGCGTCCGGGCCGGTCTCCGCCGTGACGCCGTGGAAGCTGCTCCGGGCCGGGAGCCTCTCCGCCATGGTAATAAATTCCGGCGCAGCGCATCGGCGGTGGCTTGCCACGATCATGGGTTCTTTGCACCCGGCGTCCGCCAGCAGCTCCGGCAGCCTTTGCAGGCTCCCGGCACCGGTGATGCATTCCGGCCTGCGCCAGGGCAGTACCCGGGCCCCCAGGCCGAAGCAGGCCTGAAACACCCGACAGTATATTTTTTTAAGCAGCATAATGCGCACATCCTTTCCATGGGCTATTATGCCGCATTTTAGGCGGGATTGCAAGATGGAGAATGGGGAGACGGATATTGCAGGGGCGGGACGATGTGGGCATCGTCCCCTACGGACGCGTTACAAGGGGTGCGGGGGCGGAGACCCCTCAGTCAGCCTAACGGCTGACAGCTCCCCTTATCAAGGGGAGCCTTTGGATATTACGGATTGCCACGGGCGCTTTGCGCCCTCGCAATGACAGTTTTTTGGCATGGGGTGCGGGGGCGCGAAAAAAAACCGGGGCTTTCGTCCCGGTTTTGAATTTTTTGTCCTGTCAGTTGGTCTCGATAAGCCCATATCCGCCGTTGTTGCGGCGGTATACCACGCTCACCGTCTCCGTCTCCACATCCCGGAACACATAGAAGCTGTGGTCCAGCAGGTTCATCTGCAAAATGGCCTCCTCGGTGCTCATGGGCTTCACGGTGAAGCGCTTGGTGCGCACCAGGTCGTAGGCAGGCTCCTCCGCCACATCGAACTCCGCCGGTACCTCCGGCACCAGAGCCTCGGCCCGCAGATTCTTGGCAAGGCGTGTCTTATTTTTGCGGATACGGCGGTCGATGAAATTCACGGCCTCATCAATAGCGCTGCGCATATCGCCGTCGCGATCCTCCTCCTGGGCACGGAACAGCGTGCCGTTCTGGCTGCGAATGGTCAGCTCCACCACGCAGCGGTTTTTCTTCTCCACGGCGAAGGTCACAAATGCCTCGGCTTCCTCCGGGAAGTACCGATCCAGCTTGCTGATCTTCTTCTCGGCGTACTCTTTCACGGAATCATTCAGGGGCACTTTCTTGCAGGTAAATGTGAACTTCATAGTTTTGGCTCCTTTCGCTTGTGTCTATACCAAAAGGGTCGGGGAGGAGTTTCCCTTCATCCTTTTTTGCATTATACCACATCACTATGAATCTGAAAAGAGATTTCTTTGTTTTTGTGAAAATTTAACAAAATTGTAATGATTCGTCTGTATGTGACCAAACCCGCCCATCCTCGACAAAACCTCCTATTTACAAATCCCGCCCCGGGGGCTATCATAAGTCTCGGAAGCTTTCCAATATCCCACCCGCTTGGGCCGCTCTGTCTTTGATGGGGCGGCTCCTTTTTTTCTTGCCATCGGGGTGCAAACTTGCTATACTGAGAGCAAGTAAGAGAGGAGGTTTTCTATGAGCCATTTATCCCTTTTGGAAAACAGCTATCGCCGCAAGAATCTATCCTGCGTGCGTCATATTACCCTGGACCCCACGGGCCCCGGCGTGGTGCGCATCCATATGATCCCGCCCCACTCCCAGTCCCCGGAGGACCCGTTTTTGCTGCTGCTCAACGGCGCGCAGCTTGTACCGCTGAACTTCTCCTGGGCAGTGCTGCTGTCCGAGTTCATGTACTGCATGGAGCCCTATGCCGGCCTGGAGATCAGCGCCGATGATTGGGAGTCCATGCTGGAGCAGGCCGTCCGCGGCGCAAAAAAGAAGGTCTACCCCTTCGTAAAGGCCGACCTTCTCCGGGAGGACATGGGCACGCTCCTGCGCTCCCTGGTGGCCATCGCCCGGGGTGAGGAGCCGGAGGTGGAGGTGGCCCCGCTGTCTCTGGGCGAGTACGCGGATAAGATGTCCGCCCCGCATCGCATGGACCTGATGGTCAGCGCCATGACCCGGGACGGCCTGTGGCACTGCAACCAAAAGTGCCTGCACTGCTACGCCGCCGGGCAGCCCATGGGCGAAGTGAAGGAGCTGGACACCGCCCGGTGGGAGGAAATTTTGAAGCGCCTTCAGGCCGCCAATATTCCCCAGGTGACCTTCACCGGCGGAGAGCCTACGCTGCGGGAGGACCTGGTGGGGCTGGTGGATGCCGCCCAGTGGTTCGTCACCCGGCTGAACACCAATGGCCGCCGCCTGACCCCGGAGCTGTGCAAGGCCCTGTACGAGGCCAGTCTCGACAGCGTCCAGGTGACCCTTTACAGCGACAAGGCCGCCGTGCATAACACCCTGGTGGGGGCCCAGGGCTTCGGCGACACCGTTGCGGGCATTAAAAATGCCGTGGACGCGGGGCTCATCGTGTCCATCAATACCCCCCTGTGCAGTATGAATCGTGACTTTGCCGATACCCTCCGCTTTGCCGCCTCCCTGGGTGTAAGGTACGCCACCTGCTCGGGCCTTATCCCCTCCGGCGCCGCCACCACCGACGGCAGCCTCTCCACCCGCCTGTCTGAAACGGAGTTGGAGGACATTCTTCGCGCCGCCGTGGAGACGGCCCACGAGCTGAACATGGAGCTGGACTTCACCAGCCCCGGCTGGCTCCCGGAGGAGAAGCTCCGGGCCCTGGGCCTTCAGCTGATCCCCTCCTGCGGGGCCTGCCTGAGCAACATGGCCGTCACCCCCGACGGCACCGTGGTCCCCTGCCAGAGCTGGCTGGAGGGCGTGAGCCTGGGCAACATCCTCACAGACCCCTGGGAAAAAATCTGGACCAACCCCCAGTGCACCGCCATCCGCGCTGAAAGCGCCAAAATGGAACATCTCTGCCAGCTGCAGACCGGCAACCAAAAGGAGGCAGCCCAATGAAAAAGAAAATTTTATCCCTCCTGATGGGCCTGCTCCTGGTGGCAGCTCTGCTCCCCGCCGCCGTGCAGACGGCCTGGGCCAGCGACTATGACTATATCCATAGCTACCAGGTGGATGTCACCCCCAATACCAACGACGGCAGCCTCTCTATCCGCGCCACCTTCCAGTGGGAGGCCCTGGAGGACCTGCCCGCTTCCAACAGCCAGCAGGGCGGCGTGAAGATCGGCATCCCCAACGGCTCTCTCCGGGAGCTGACGGCCCTCACCGACAACATTGCCGACATTCAGCACGACAACAGCTATGTTTACATCGACTTCACCCGGGATTTCCAGGCCGGAGAGGTGATCGATTTCGCCTTCTCCTGGGTCCAGGAATATATGTACACGCTGGACGGCAGCACCGTCCGCTATGAGTATACCCCCGGCTGGTTCGACGGCATCCGGGTGGGCTCCATGACCCTCACCTGGCACGACCCGGCAGGCGTCACCGGTGTGGCTTCCGACGGCGACACCTACGGCGGCGACCATGTTCTCACCGCCACGGACATGGGGTACAAAGAGAAGCTGTCTATGGCCGTTACCTACGACAGTTGGCCCACCGCCCTGGACAGCCAGTACAGCAAGGACAATCTCCCCAACGATTACTATAACGACTACGACTATGACGACCACTCTTCCGTCAGCGATATTTTCGCCTCCATTATAGCGATCTTTGTGGTCATCGTGGTCATCTCCGTCTTTGTGGCCGTGATCGGCTCCATAGGGCGCTATGCCGGCGGCTTCGGCACCCGGTATGTGTTCGTCAACGGTCTGTGGTATCCCCGCGGCCCCGGCGGCAAACCCCGTCCCGGCAGCGTAGGTACCAAGACCCGGCCTCGCCCGCCCCAGAGCAGCAGCAGGAAGGGCGGCTTCGGCGGCGGCAGCCGGGGCGGCGGATTTGGCGGCGGCGGCTTCAGCGGCGGCAGCCACTGTGCCTGCGCCAGCAGCTGCGCCTGCGCCTGCGCTTGTGCCTGTGCCGGCGGCGGCCGCGCCGGATGCAGCGCCAAGAATCTCTACGGCGCCATCCATCTGGATAAAGATTCCAGTGAAAAGCTGAGTTAAGGACAAGAGGAAAAGCACCCCCGGTAGGGGGTGCTTTTTTGCGGGGGATGGGGGAAAGAGGAAAGTGGAAAGTTGGGGGCGGGACAAGGGGTGCGCGGGAGCCGACCCCTCAGTCACGGCGGAGCCGTGACAGCCTGCCCACCGTCATGCCAGCCGATTCCCGGCCACTATCGTGCCCGCCAATCGGGGCACTTCCTCGAAATCGCCTCGCTGCATCTGCCACTGGCAGCGCTTCGGCGATTTCCCCTTGCGCAGGGGAGCCAATAAAAAATCTCCCATCCATCTCTCGATGGATGGGAGATTTTTTCACGCGCCGGCATACTGCCGCTTTAAAAACTGCAGAAAGTACCGCGTAGCCGTGTTGGCCGCCGGGGGAGCCTTCACAGCCGCGCCCATCTGGCGGTGCACCGGCTCCGCCAGGGGGATCACCCGGGCCTGGCCCTCATATCCCACCAGCGAAAAGGCCGACAGCACCGATACGCCCAGTCCTCCCGCCACCATGGACAGGATGGCCGCGTCGTCCGAGGCCGCCACCTCCACCCGGCTCATCTCCTGGGGCAGCATGCGCTCCACATACTGCTCCGGCGCCGAGAGAAACGGCTCCTGCTGCAGCCGCTCCAGGGGGATAGAGTCTTTTTTCCAGTCGAATTCCGGCGGCACCACCGCCACCAGGGGCGCGTCAAACAGCGGTGTCCAGTAAAATCCCTTGCCGCAGGCCTCATCCACCAGGGCCAAATGGATATTTCCCTCCTCCAGCTCCGAGGCCAGCTCATACCCCCGCACCAGCACATCCACCCGGATCTCCGGATGGATCTTGCGGAATTTGCGCAGCAGCTCCGGCAGCTGGGCCCGGGCAATGCTGGCAAAGCAGCCTATGCGCAGGGTGTTTTCATGCAGCTTTCCCTGGATCGCCGCCTCCCGCCGCAGAGCGTCTCCCGCGTCGATCACCGCCTGCATATAGGGCAGCAGCTGCTCCCCCTCCTCCGACAGACGCACGCCGTGGCTGCCCCGCACCAGCAGGGTGCAGCCCAGCTCCGCCTCCAGGCGGTTTACCATGTGCGTCATGGCCGACTGGGTATAGCCCAGCTGGGCCGTGGCCTTGCCAAAGCTGCCGCACTGTACGGCCGTCAGCAGTGCCCGCAGCTTTTTATCATCCATAATTTCCTCACTTTCCCATCCGTGGACATGCCTGTATATTTTTCACAAAAAACCTCAAACTATTTCTCAATGTATCACAACTCCGGGCTGTTTTCAATCCCATGTTTGTTAATATTTTGCCAACTTTCCCAATTCTCCCGCAAAGTGTTTTATAGGCGATTTATTTTGTTCATGGCTCCATAGAAAATATTCATTTCCATTGTCATGAAAAAAATGATACCCTTATTATAAACTTTGCATGACCTGCAAAGTCTGGTATAAGAGAGAAAAAAGAGAGATTCAAAAGAAACGGAGGCACTTTTGCCATGAGTAGTAGTAAAGGAAAGTTTACCCGTGACGTTATCGTTGTGGGTTTCGCGCTGTTTTCCATGTTCTTCGGCGCAGGCAACGTCATCTTCCCGCCCTATCTGGGCATGGAGTCCGGCCCCCAGTGGCTGGCCGGCTTCTTCACGTATTATGCCGCCGACATCGGTCTGGCCCTGCTGACCGTGTTCGCCCTGCTGCGGGTAGGCAGCAGCGAGGCGGTGCTGCACCGGGCAGGCCGCGTGCCCGCAGAGATCCTTATGTGCGCCATCATCCTGTGCATCGGCCCCATGGTGGCCATCCCCCGCACCTCCGCCACCACCTTTGAAATGGCCATCACCCCCAACCTGCCCGGCGTATCCCCCATCCTCTTCTCCATTCTGTTTTTTGCCCTGATCCTGGCCCTGTGCCTGAAGGAGTCCGCGGTGGTGGACATCGTGGGCAAGGTCCTCACCCCGCTGCTGCTGGTGGGCCTGTTTGCCATCATTATTAAGGGCATTTTCACCCCTTTGGGCACCATTGCCTCCGCCCCGCAGGTGGCTAATATCGTTGTCACCGGCATCAAGTCCGGCTACCAGACCATGGACGCTCTGGCCGCCCTGCCCTTTGGCATCATCGTGCTGCAGACCGCAGCGGACAAGGGCTATTCCGGCAGCAAGTCCAAGCTGCGCATTGTGGGCGGCGGCGCTGTGCTGGCAGGCGTTCTGCTGCTGCTGGTATATATGGGCCTTGCCTATCTGGGCGCCACCGTTTCCGGCCAGCACACCAGCTCCACCGGCCGTGCTGAGCTGATCATGGCCATTATCCAGGCCCTTATGGGCAAGGGCGGCATGATCATCTTCGGCGTGGTCGTAGGCCTGGCCTGCGTCACCACCGCCATTGCCCTCACCAGCTCCGCCGCCGCCTATTTCTCCGAGCTGTGCCGGGGCAAGGTGAGCTACAAGGTGTTCGTGATCGTCATCTGCGTGTTCAGCGCCGTGGTGTCCAACCTGGGTCTGGACCGTATCGTGTCCATCGCGGCCCCGGTGCTGGATGTGGTATATCCCCCCGCGCTGATGCTGATCTTCATCTCCCTGCTGATGCCCAATGTATCCGACTTTGTCAGCCGGGGCACCGCTCTGGGCGCGCTGCTCACCAGCGTGCTGTGCACGGTGCACACCTATACCGGCAAGCTCCCCTTCCTGGAGGCCCTGCCCCTGTATGAGCTGGGGCTCAGCTGGATCCTTCCCTCCCTGATCTTCGCGCTGGCAGCTGCCCTGCTGTGCGCGCTCTTCCATCCCAGCCGCGCTTCCTCTCCCAAGCCTGGTGAAGAGCTCTGACCGCCGCAGCTGTCTTCCCTCTCCTTTTGGAGCCGCCCTGTTCCGGGCGGCTCCTCCTTTTTCTCCATACATGCAAAAATCTCTCCCGCCCTGTGGGCGGGAGAGATTTCTTTTTTATTTCCGGCGGCGGCTTCCGCCGCGCTTTCCGGCCATATAGCGGTTGAGCTCCGACTGCTTACTGTCTGACAGGGACATAAACTGCTTGAGCTTGTCCTCAAAGGTCTGCTCCGCCGGCTCTGCGGGTGCAGCGGCCGGCTGCTGCGGTACCCGGCGGGCGGGTGCCTCCCGGCGCGCTGGGCGCTGGGGGCGGGGCATGGCCTGCTTGATGGAGAGGTTAATTTTCCCCTCCGGCGTGATGGCCAGTATCTTCACGGTGACCTCCTGCCCCTCCGAAAGAAAATCATGCACATCGCTTACAAAGGTGGGGGCCACCTCCGAAATGTGTACCAAGCCGCTTTTTCCCTCCGGCAGAGCGATGAACGCGCCGAACTTTGTGATGGTGGTCACCTTACCGGTGACGATATTCCCAACCGCCAACTCCATAAATTTGTGTTTTTTCTCCTTTTTGCGAATTATTCAGTCTCAGTGGTTCACGTCATAAAAGATCCGCTCGCCATCCTCGGCCAGGCCCAGCTGGTCCTTGGCCAGGCCCTTGATAAATTCCTTATCGTCGGCCTTGCTGAGGTCGGACTCCAGGTCGCTGTTTTCCTTTTTCTGCTCCTGCAGCTGCTGGCTCACAGTCTCCCGCTGGGCCTTAGCCTCGCCCAGCTGGCCATAGACCCGGATCAGCTGCACCACCACTACGGCCAGCAGCACCAGCAGCACCACCAGCGTGATCGGCGCGCTGCGCTTCTTCCTTTTCACCTGCTTCAAGCGTCCTTCGCCTCCTCTTGCCCCGCGGCATCTTTCCTTTTGTATAATTTTATTTTACTGTATTTTTTTAAAAAGGCAATGACTTTTTTCGCCGAAATCCATACTTTTTTGCAAAAACCCAGAAAAATTCGTATCGGCCGGCCCATCCAGTGCCAAAGCTGCGCCGCCGTGCCCCACCAGAACTGCCATATACCCCGGAATACCGGCGCCAATAGCCGCCAGTAAAACAGGCCTCCCAGCCCGGCGCAGGGCAGCACGTACAGCCTTAGCTCCCCCTGGCCCAGAGACAGGGCAAATCGCAGCAGCGCCCACCCTACCGCCAGCACATACAGAAGGTCCGTCACATGTGTCAGCAGCCGTCTGCGCCGGTTTATGCGCACGGTGCGCAGCAGGTCATATATCACTCCGGCCGCCGCCCCCAGGGCAAAGGCCGCGGCGATGGTCTGGGCCTGGAGCCGGATATACAGCTCCATCCCTTATCCCAGCAGCCGCGAGAAGAAGGACCCCTTCCGCACCGGCACGTCCTCAAAGTTCATCCCGTCGATATGCCCCTCCACCAGCAGCTCCCCGCCGTCCAGAGACAGCTTGCCGATGTGCAGGTCCTCCCCGCTGATCACCAGCACCCCGGCCGCCGTGCGCATCACCACGCTCAGCTCGTCAAACCGCTCCACATCCTCCACGCCGGTCACCGTCAGCTTTTCCCGGCCCGTCAGCTCCAGGCGCTGGCTCAGCTCCGCCGCCTGCTTCAGTTCGTATGCCATAAAAACAGACCTCCCATACACGGTTTGTTTCAGTGTATGGGAGATCCCTCTCCATTATGACGGTTTGTCCGGTGAGATCTCCCGGTACATGGCAGCCGCGTCAGCCTTGCCCACGTTGTCCTGCACGCTGAGCACCTCCACCTGCAGCTCCTTCTGCCCGAAGCGGATGCAGATTCGGTCGCCCGCCTTCACATCGTAGCTGGCCCGTTGCACCCGTCCGTTCACCGACACCCGCTCATTGTCGCAGGCCTCGTTGGCTACGGTGCGGCGCTTTATCAGCCGGGAAACCTTTAAATATTTGTCCAGTCGCATGGTTTTCTCCTTGCAAAAAAATCGGTGCCGGTGCAGTACGCACCGGCACCCGGATATAACGGATACTTACTCAGCCACGGCGTCCTTCAGAGCCTTGCCGGCCTTGAAGGTGGGGTTCTTGCTGGCAGCGATCTCCATGGTCTCGCCGGTGCGGGGGTTGCGGCCCATGTGAGCGGCCTTCTTCTTTACCTCGAAGGAGCCAAAGCCCACGATCTGCACCTTATCCTCAGCCTTCAGAGCCTCGGTGATAGCAGCAATGGTAGCAACAACAGCAGCCTCGCTGTCCTTCTTGGACAGGCCGCTCTTCTCTGCAACAGCAGCGATCAGTTCGGTTTTGTTCATGTTAATTTCCTCCCATATTTATCCTTAGTTCTTGCTATATTCCAAACGAATTCTCGTTTCAGAATCATTTTGCCCGATCCCACAGCCCGGTCATTTCCTCCAGCGACAGATCCTCCACGGCCCGTCCCTGGGCCTTGGCACCGTCTTCCACGGCCCGGAACCGGTGAATAAACTTCTCGCAGGTGCCGGCCATGGCCTCCTCCGGGTCTACCCCGGCAAAGCGGCCCACCTTCACGGCGGCAAACAGCACATCGCCCAGCTCCTCCTGCACGCCCTGGCCGCTTTCCACAGCCTGGCGCAGCTCCCGGACCTCTTCCTCCAGCTTCAGCAGCGCTCCGGAGATATCGGGCCAGTCAAAGCCGGCGTCTGCCGCCTTTTTCTGCAGCTTTTCCGCCCGCCAAAGGCCCGGCAGGCTCCGGGCCACGGAGTCCATGGCGTCGCCCGTGCTCTTTTGGCCCTTTTCCGCCCGCTTCAGCTGCTCCCAGCTCACCAGCACGGACTCGGGGCTATCCTCGTGGGCCGTCCCAAACACATGGGGATGGCGGTACAGGAGCTTTTTCACCACGCCGTCTACCACGTCCTCCATGGTAAACCGGCCCCGATCCTTTTCGATGTCGGCGTGAAAGACCACCTGCATCAGCACATCGCCCAGCTCCTCCTGCAGCAGTGCCGCGTCGTCCAGGTCGATGGCCTCGGCGGCCTCATAGCTCTCCTCCAGCAGCCCCCGGCGAATGGAGGCGTGGGTCTGCACCCGGTCCCAGGGGCAGCCCTCCGGGGAGCGCAGCAGCCGGATGATCTCCAAAAGATCCTCATAGCCATAGCGTGGCTTACTCGTAAAATTTACCATAGTTTCCCCTTTATTGCAATAGGAATTCGTATTTTTCATGACTTAAATAGAAATTTTGCTATTTTTTCGCCCTTTGGCAGCTGCAGGATCTCCTCCCTGCGCAGCACCTCCAGACACAGCACCAGCACGGCGTATACCGCCGCCGCCGCCAGGATCGCCAGCAGCGTGGCCGCCCCTGCCCTTATATGCCGGGACAGGAGCCCATAGCCGCACCGGGCCGCCGCCGCCATGGCCGCCGTAGAGAGCAGGAGCTTCCCCGCCGCGCCGCCCAGGTGCAGCCGGTTTGGCACCACCAGGGCGATGGCCAGCAGGTTCAGAGCCCCGATAACGGCGTAGCACAGCAGCGTGCCTATGGGCGCGCCGCGGATGGAGATGGCCGGGTCCGTCACCAGCAGGTAGTTGGCGGCGATCTTCACGGCCCCGCCGATAAGCAGGGTGATGACGGGGATGCGCTCCTTGCCGTAGGCCTGCAGGATGCCCGCCGTGGCGATCATCAGGCACACAAACACCGAGGCGATGCCCAAAATGCGCAGGTGATAGGCCGCCGCCTCCGCCGTCTGGGGCACCGCCGGATACAGCAGGTGCAATATCGGCCCCGCCAGCACCGAAAGGCCCACCCCCACCGGCAAAGCCACCACCATGGCCAGCTTCAAAGCCGAGGCCGCGTTTTGAGCGGCGGCCTCTCCCCGCCCGGCGGCGGTAGCGGCACTGATGGACGGCACCAGGCTGATGGTCAGCGGGTACATAAAGGACGCGGGCAGGGCAAAGAGGGTCATGCCGAAGGTATATTCCCCGTACAGAGCCGTGGCATCCATCTCCGAAAGGCCCAGGGAGCGTTGCAGCGTTCCCAGCACCAGGGCCTGGTCCAGAAGGGTTATGAGACTCATGCCCACAGAGCCCAGGGTCACCGGCACGCCGATCTTCAGCACCTGGCGCAGTATCTCCCGCCGGCCCTGGGGCACATCCGTCCCTTTCTGGCCGCCGCGGCTGCGCAGCAGCCACACCGTCAGCACGGTCAGGCCTATGGCCGCCCCCACCGTCACGCCGGAGATAGCCCCCGCCGCGCACTGCTCCGGAGGCGCGCCCCGGCCCACCAGCAGCCAGGCCGCCGTCAGGCCCACCAGCAGCTTGCAGGCGGACTCGATGATCTGGCTCACCGCCGTGGGCAGCATATTCCCCCGGCCCTGGGTGTAGCCCCGGATGGCCGAGAGCATACACACGCACAGCACCGCCGGGGCCAGGGTCCGTATGGCCGGTGCGGCCCGGGAATCGTTCAGCGCCTGGGCCATCGGCCGGGCGAAAACCAGCATCACGCCGCTGCACACCACGCCCAGCAGGAAGAAAAGGCCCAGCGTCACCCGGAAAATGCGCTTTCTCTGATTCACCTGCCCCAGCGCCTCCGCCCGGGACACCAGGCGCGACAGGGCCAGAGGCAGCCCCGCCGTGGACACGATGAGCAGGAGGCTGTATATGTTGTAGGCCACATAGAAGTGGGCCATTCCGTCCTTATCCAGCAGATTTCCCAGGGGGATCTTATACACCGCGCCCAGAATTTTGGTCACGGCCACGGCCAGGGTCAGAACGGCGGCGCCCTCCATGAAGTTTTGCTTGCGCTGGGGCAAAGCCATCCCTCCTCCCGGCCCTTTCGGTTTATTTTTTCATGCTGCGGTAAAAGGCGGAGAAGTCCTCCAGATTTTTTTGGATCTTCTCCGGTCGGGTGATGTATTCATTGGGGTACTTGGCGTGGAACACCCGCTCAATGCGCCCCGCCGCCGGGTCCACCATTTTGGTGGAGCCCCCGGCCCCCAGGGAGAGGATGCTGTGCAGCTCCTCCATGATGTAGATATTATACAGTCCCTCCGCGCCGCTTATGCACCAGCCGATGTTTTCAAAGCTGCCGGACATGTACTTCTGCCGGTAGAGATAGTAGGGGCGGAAGTCCGCCTCGCGCAGGGCGGAGATGGAATAGTCCAGCATCTGCCCTACCTCCTCCGCCGTGGGGATCTTCTGCCCCTCCAGGAGGATGCGGCTGCCCTTTTTCAGGGCCAGGGTATGGACCGTGATATTGTCCGCCCCGAAGGACAGGCACTTGTCCAGTGTCCGCCGGAAGCCCTCGGACGTGTCGGCGGGCAGGCCCGCGATGAGGTCCATGTTCACATGCCGAAAGCCCATAGACGTGGCCAGGTGCATAGTCTGCTCAATGTCCGCCGCCGTGTGCCGCCGTCCGATGGCCTGGAGCACGCTATCCTCCAGGGACTGGGGATTCACGCTGATGCGGTCGCAGCCGTGGTCCAGCAGCACCTGGAGCTTCTCCCGGTCGATGGTGTCGGGCCGCCCGGCCTCCACGCAGTACTCCGCGCAGCGGGAGAGGTCGAAATTTTTATTGAGATGGGTCAGGAGCCTGTCCATCTGCCCAGCGGAGAGAGTGGTGGGCGTACCGCCGCCCATGTAAAAGCTCTTTACATTCAGCCCCAGGTCCTTGACCATCTGCGCCGCCTGGGTGATCTCCCCCAGCAGCACCTCCAGGTACGGCTCCATGAGCCCGAAGCTCTTTTCCACCGCCTGGGACACAAAGCTGCAATAGGCGCAGCGGGTGGGGCAGAAGGGGATGCCGATATAGAGGGAGATGTCCTCGGGCTTCAGATCCGCCTGGGCCTTTATCCCCGCCTGAGCCGCCTCAATGCACAGCTCCCGGCGGGTCTGGGAGACGGCGTAGGTGTCCCGCAGCAGGCGGTCCACCTGCCGGGGCGTCATCCCCTTTTCCAGGTAGCCCGCCGCCAGCTTGGCCGGGCGGATGCCCGTAAGGGCGCCCCAGGTGGGGGTCACGCCCGTTACTTGCCGGGCCGCCTTGAAAAAGCTCAGCTTCACCGCCCGCTGACGCAGGCGCTCCCGCTCGTATTCATCCGCCGCCGCGTCCAGCGCTACCCGGGAAATGCCCTGTTTCATGCAGCCCCAGTAGCTGATAGTGGTCACCGCGGTGGCGTATTTTCCCCCTTGGGAAAGGCTCACGCTGGCCCAGTTTCCCTCCCGGTCCTCCGGGTCGTCATACACCGGCCGCTCCTGGGGGAAGAAGGCCAGCAGGCTCTGCTCTACGGCGTACCGGGCGTCGTGGCCCTTGAAAATCAGCTTCATTCTCTCAGCCCCTGCTTCATATACGGATTCATCCGCCGCTCAAAGTCCAGGTCGGTAGGGCGGTCATGGCCGGGATAGACCCTGTACTGCCCGGGCAGCTCCGCCAGCCTTTTAAGCGACCGCAGAATGTCCTCATAGCTGCCGCCGGCAAAGTCCGTGCGGCCGCAGCTGCCGTAAAACAGGGTGTCGCCGGAGAAGATCACATCGCCCACCACCAGGCACACAGATCCTCGGGAATGGCCCGGCGTCTCCAGCACCCGGATGGTCAGGCCGCCCAGCTTCAGGCAGTCGCCCTCCTTGTAATACCGCTGATTTTTCTCCGGCAGCCGGGGGCACAGCAGGTCAAAGCCGCCGGCGGCACGGTTGGTGACATCGCTTTCGTGGATATAGACCGGCAGGTCCGGCCACTTCTCCAGCAGTCCGCCCACGCCGGTATAGTGGTCAAAATGGCCGTGGGTCAGCAGGATCATGGCGGGGGCACAGCCGGTCTGCTCCACCGCCCGGGCCACCCGCTCCGCCTCGTCGCCGGGGTCGATGACGGCACAGAGCTTCGCCATCTCGTCCTGAAGAATATAGCAGTTGGTCCCAATGGGGCCCACGGTCAGCGAATCGATCTTCATAGTGCTCCTCCTTACAGCTGGTCGGTGTCCACGATGAGCGTCACAGGCCCGTCATTGACGGACTCCACCTCCATGGACGCGCCAAACTCGCCGGTCTCCACATGAAAGCCCTTGTCCCGGCAGAGGGAAATGAACTTTTCATAGAGCGGAATGGCGACCTCCGGCCGGGCAGCGGCCAGAAACTCCGGGCGGCGGCCTTTTTTGCAGTTGCCGTACAGGGTAAACTGGGACACCACCAGCACCTGGCCCCCCACATCCTCCAGGCTGCGGTTCATTTTCTCGTTTTCATCCTCGAAAATGCGCAGACCCATGAGCTTGTCCGCCAGCTTTACGGCCTGGGCCTCGGTATCTTCATGGGTCACGCCCAGAAGGATGAGAAAGCCCGGGCCGATCTTTCCGATCACAGCTCCGTCCACGGTGACGGAGGCACTTTTCACGCGGGTCAATACAGCACGCATAGTGAATTTCTCCTTTTTTATAGAAAAATTAGAAAATGTCCTCGTTGGGGAGGACGGATTGCCACGGGCGCTTTGCGCCCTCGCAATGACAGAGGTTTGTATGGGTGCGGTGGCACACGCGGGTGCCACCCTACAAGAATTTTTGTAGGGCAGGGCCCGTGTGCCCTGCCGGAGGTGCGGCACAAAACCGGCGGGCGGACAGAGGCGTCCGCCCCTACGGATAGGGTGCAAGAGATGCGGGGGGCGGGCGACCGCAAGGGTCGCCCCTACGGAGGGTTACAAAGTAGTACAGGGGGCGGGACGATGTGGGCATCGTCCCCTACGGAGTGTTTACCGATAGGATTTCGTAGGGGGCGGCGTCCTCGACGCCCCGCGTCTGTTACAAGATGTGCGGTGGGATGAAGAATCCCCCAGTCACGGCTTCGCCGTGCCAGCCCCCTTTAGGCAAGGGGGCCAAGGGGACGGGGGATGCGGATGTCCCTGTTGCGGTGCCCAAAATTTTTGCGCTGCCTTACGGCTGTCGCTTAAAATTTTGACCGCGGCCACTCGCTCACTTCGCTTCCTCTGCCACCGGCAGTGCTCAGTTCGCTCCCCACAACCAGTGTGCGCACCGGTCTCGCAATGACAGATGTTTTGCAGGAAATTTTCTCGCTCAAAAAGCCTCGCAGAGTTTGCCTCCCGCAGGCGGCAAATAATTCAAATCATTTTTCACCGCGACATGTGCGTGGGGAAAAATACCTCTCAGTCTGCAAGTGTGGAATTTTGCCGCTCTGCGGCAAAATTATGCGCGCAGCAGGCTGCAATCCTTTTGGCAGAAAAACGAAGTTTTTTCGCCAGTTATTTTCCGGCGGGTCTTGTCACGCGCATAACACCGGACACCTGCTCCAGGCGGCGGCGCACGGTGGAAAGCTGCGTGCTGTCCGCCACGCTCACCTCAATGGTGATAAGGGCGAAGCCGTCGCTGGTGCTGCGGGCCGACATATTGGTGACCCGAGTCTTGGTGGAGGACAGAACGGTAGAAATATCCATGATGAGATTCAGCCGGTCCTTGGCCACCACCTCCAGGGTGGTGCTGTAATCCTCCCGGGTATTGTCGCCCCAGGAGACCTTGATCCAGCGGCCCTCCTCCTCGGGCTTTCGGCGGGCGGGGTCCGCGTTGGGACAGTCGGCCCGGTGGACGGACACGCCGTAGCCCCGAGTGATAAAGCCCACAATATCGTCTCCGGGCACAGGGGTGCAGCACTTGGCAAACTTCACCAGGCAGTTGCTCAGCCCCTCCACCACGATGCCCTGCTCGCTCTTGGTGCGCTTGGGCACGGCGGGACGGGTCTTCTCCGGCTCGTCCTTCAGGGGCACCTCGGCGGCCCGCTCCTCCTGGTGCATTTTCAGGATGCGCTGAATGTCCTCCCGCAGGCGCCCCACCAGCTTCAGGGAGCTGACGCCGCCGTAGCCGATGGCGGCATACATGTCGTCCAGGCTCTTATAGGCCAGGCGCTTGAGAATGCCGGGGAGGTTTTCCTCCGCCGTCAGCTCTTTCAGGCTGACGCCGGTGCGCTTGATCTCCGACTCAAAGGAGGCGCGGCCCCGGACGATGTTCTCATCCCGGCACTCCCGCTTGAACCACTGGCGGATCTTGCTGCGGGCCTCGCTGGACCGGGCGATCTTCATCCAGTCCCGGCTGGGGCCGTGGGCGGATTTGGAGGTAACGATCTCCACAATGTCGCCGTTTTTCAGCTTGGAGTCAAACTGGGCGATGTGGCCGTTGACCTTGGCGGCCACCATGTGGTTGCCCACGGCGGAGTGGATACTGTAGGCAAAGTCGATGGGCGTGGCCCCGGCGGGCAGATTGATCACGTCCCCCTGGGGGGTAAACACAAACACCTCGTCGGCGAACATATCCACCTTCAGGGAGTGGATAAAGTCCTCGGCGTCGGCCCCCTCCTGGTTTTCCAGCAGCCGGCGCACCCACTCGTAGTCGTGCTCGTCCCCGGCGCCCTGGCCGTTCTGCTTGTACTTCCAGTGGGCGGCGATACCGTATTCTGCGATCTCGTGCATCTGCTGGGTGCGGATCTGCACCTCGAAGGGGATGCCATTGTCCCCCACCACGGTGGTGTGGAGGGACTGGTACATGTTGGGCTTGGGGGTGCCGATATAGTCCTTAAACCGGCCCAGGACCGGCTTATACAGGTCATGAATGATGCCCAGCACGTTGTAGCACTCCGCCACGGTGCTCACAATGACCCGGAAGGCAAACAGGTCAAACACATCGTTCAGAGACTTGTTCTGGGTATACATTTTCCGGTAAATGCTGTAGGGGTGCTTCATGCGGCCGGAGACCGTGCCTTGGATCCCGGCCTGCTCCAGGCGCTTTGTGATCTGGTCGTGGATGGTGGCCATAAAGCCGTCATACTCCGACGCCTTTTCGTCCAGGGCCTCGATGATCTCCTGGTAGCCCACAGGATCCAGGTATTTCAGGCTCAGGTCCTCCAGCTCCCACTTCATCTTCTGCATGCCCAGACGGTGGGCAATGGGGGCGTAGATCTCCATGGTCTCCAGAGACTTCTGCCGCTGCTTTTCCGGGGTCTGGTACTCCATGGTGCGCATGTTGTGCAGGCGGTCGGCCATTTTGATGAGGATGACCCGGATGTCCTTGCTCATAGCCAGGAGCATCTTGCGCAGATTCTCCATCTGCTCCTCCGCCTTGGAGGCGGCCTGCACCCGTGTCAGCTTGCTGACGCCCTCCACAATGTCGGCAATGGTGGGAGAGAAGGTGCGGGCTATGTCCTCGTGGGTGGCGTCGGTATCCTCAATGGTATCGTGGAGCAGGGCGGCGGCAATGGACTCGGAGTCCAGGTGCAGCTCCTCCGCCACGATCTGGGCCACCGCCAGAGGATGGGTGACAAAGGGCGAGCCGTCCTTGCGGTTTTGGCCGCGATGGTGCTCCTCGGCATAGACAAAGGCCGTGTGGATCAGCTCAAAATTGGCCCCGGGGTTATAGCTTCGGACCGTCTCCTCCAGGCGCTTGTATTTTTCCTGTACGTTCATATCCGCTGACCTCACTTTCCCTTACTGTATTCCAGCAGCGCTGCCCAGTAGGGCGACTGCTCCAGGTCCACCTTGCCCTGCCGGGCCGGCAGCTGCAATCGGACCGTGTCTTCCTGTATCTCTCTTTGCAGCAGGCCCCGCTCGCAAAACAGCTCCAGGCAGAAGCAGGTGTGCAAAAACGGGTCCGTGCCCGGAACGGCTGCGGAAAGTCTGCGCACAAAGGGCAGATAATATACCCGCGCCCCCGCAGGCGCCACCTCCTGCTGCAGCGTCCGCCAGACGGCCACGCACTGCTGGCGGGAGGGCAAAAGCCGCTGGGCCTCCCGGGCTGAAAGGGGTCCTCCCTCCTCCAGCCGCCGCAAAAGCGTCAGGGATTCTTCCTCCCGGGCGGAGCTTTGCAGGGACGGGCGCAGGTCCACCACCTGCAGCTGCACCGTGCGGCTGCCCCGGAACTCATTTACCTGCAGGTAAAAGGCCACGTCCACCCGGTCCCCGGGCTGGGCCGGGCACTGCTGGACGGTGGTGGAAAAGAATATGCCCTCCAGCTGCGTGGTCCCCTTGGACAGGCGCATTTTCAGGTGGCGGTTTTGGCCCACGTTCTGGGCCCGGTCCAGCGTTACCCCCAGCAGGCAGAAAAGCGGCCGGTTGTTGCCGTTGCCGTAAGGCTCCAGCCGGCGCAGCTGCTCCACCTCCCACAGGCTCACCAGCTCCGGCCGCCGCAGCACCACGTCCACATCCAGGGCGGAAGTCGGCAATCGTCCGTTTAAGAATCGCAGCACGCACCGGTTCATCCGGGCCCGGAAGGCGGGGATATTTTCTTCTTCGATGGTAAAGCCCGCCGCCAGCTCGTGGCCGCCGAAGCCCAGGAGCAGGTCGCTGCACTCCTCCAGGGCGGCAAAAAGGTTGAATCCGCCCCAGCTGCGGCAGGAGCCCTTGCCGGTGTGGCCGGAAATGTGGATCATAAAGCTGGGACAGGCGTATTTTTCGCTGATGCGGGAGGCCACAATGCCCACCACGCCCTGGTGCCACTGGTGGTCCGCCAGAACGATGGCGTTGCGCTCTTCGGCGGGCATGGCCTCGATCATCTCAATGGCCTGGGCATAGATCTCCTGCTCCACCGCCTGGCGCTGGCGATTCAGTTCGCACAGCTCCCGGGCCAGGGACTGGGCCTGGATGGGGTCCTTGCACAGCATCAGATCCGCCGCCCGGTCCGCCTCGCCCATGCGCCCGGCGGCATTGATGCGGGGCGCCAGGACAAAGCCGATCTGCACGGAGGTGACCTCCTTTTGGTCCAGGCCCGTCTCGTGCAGCAGGGCCCGCAGACCGATGAAGTCGCAGTCTGCAATGCGGCCAAGGCCCCGGACTACGATGGTGCGGTTTTCCCCGGTCATGAGCATCACGTCTGCCACCGTGCCCACAGCGGCCAGAGGACAGTACCGGGTCAGCAAGGTCTCCTTGTTTTCCTCCCCGCCCAAGGCCAGTACCAGCTTCAGCGCCACACCGCAGCCGGCCAGATGCTTGAAGGGATAGGGGCAGTCGGGCCGGTGGGGGTCCACCACCGCCACGGCGCGGGGCAGTTCCTCCTTGCACTCGTGGTGGTCCGTCACCACCACATCCATGCCCAGAGAGGCAGCAAAGTCCACCTCCTCCACGCCGGTGATGCCGCAGTCCACCGTGACCACCAGGTCAACGCCCCGGTCCCGGAGGGTGCGCATGGCATCCACGGAGAGGCCGTAGCCGTCCTCAATGCGCCGGGGGATGTAGTGGCTGACCTGCGCGCCGCAGCGGCGCAGATAGTCCACCAGAATGGCGGTGGCGGTGATGCCGTCCACATCGTAGTCGCCGAAAACGGCGATGTGCTCCCCCGCGTCCAGTGCCCGGCGGATGCGCCCGGCGGCCCGGTCCATGTCCTTCATCAGGAAGGGCGAGAGGGCCAGGGTGTCGTCGATCTGCAGGAAGGCCCGGGCGGCAGCATCGTCCGTGATGCCGTGGGCTGCCAGCACCGCCGACAGCAGAGCCGGGTAGCCGGCCCCCTCCAGCTCCGCCGCCGAGGGGACGGCCGCCGGAAGGTTCCACTTTTCAAATTTCATGCCCGGCTCACCTCCTTTTTTCAGGCACATGCGCATAAAGCGGGTATTATAATAGAAAATCATTATATCAAATTTGGGTGAAAAGGTAAAGGAAAATCTTGTGCCCGGCGGCCTTAGGGCTCAAAAAAGCAGACCGATGGGAAAAATCGGTCTGCAATAGAGTGTTATAGGGCTATGTTAGCCTTTTTGGTCTTGCCGATAGCCACCGTGCCGGTGATGGTCAGGGCGGTGAGGCCCGCGCCGCCGTCCGTCCGGGTGACCACCTGGATGACCCCGCCGGGCTGGCGCAGAGACACGCACTGGTCCGTCCCCCGCACGCTTGTCAGCCACGCGCCGATGGAGGCCGAGCCGCTGCCACAGCCCCGCTCCCACACGCAGGAATCCGTAGGCTTCACATACACCAGGGGCGTAAAGCCCGTCTGGTCCTCCGCCAGCAGCAATAGACCCATGGCCTCCCCGGGCAGCAGCTCGCTCCAAGACCGGAGAGTCTCCTCCGCCTGATCCCGGCTTATCATGTCCGCCGGGACGATCACATGGCAGATCCCCGGCAGAAACACCACCGGCAGGCTCTGCATCACCCCGCACAGCGGGAGAGACAGGGTCTCTATGCGCTCCGGCAGGGGCATGGATACCGTGCCGATGAAGCAGCCGTCAATGCGCGTCACCTGGCAGGATACCGGCCCCGGCGCCCCGGAGACGGGCAGGGTCAGGGCCCGGCTCTCCCCCACCGGCAGGTCCTGATTGAGCCAGGCGGCCATGGACATGGTGGCGTTGCCGCAGAACTCGCCGCCCATCATCTGGAGCCGGGGTTTTCCCGCGGCCAACCCCTCGGCAAAGCCCACCTGCTCGGCGTCCTGCTCCCTTTGCAGCAGCTCCGCCGCGATCCGGGGCTGCACATCCCGGGGCACAGGGGTGGTGACCAGGAGCGTGATATTTTTCGTGGGGTCGATGACCGTGTAGCACAGTTCCATTTCTTTTTCCTCCGGGGATTTTTTCTCTATTATACCCGCCGGGAAAGCAAATTGCAATTATTGTTGCCCTTTGGAAACGAAAATGATATAATTGGTGAAAGGACCCCTTTGCATCATTTGAAAGAAAGGATCATCCACTATGAAACTGAGCTTTTTCGGCGCTGACCAGTGCGTTACCGGCAGCTGCCATTGTTTGGAAGTAAACGGCAAGAAGATCCTCATCGACTGCGGCCTGCAGCAGGGCCGGGACGAGGTGGACAACGCCAGCCTGCCTTTCCACGCAGGCGATATCGACTATGTTCTGGTGACCCACGCCCACATCGACCACTCCGGCCGCATCCCCATGCTTATAAAGCAGGGCTTCCAGGGCCGCATCCTCACCACCCGCCTCACCGCCCAACTGCTGGACATCATGCTCCAGGACTCGGCCCACATTCAGGAGTCCGACGCGGAGTATAAAAACCGCAAGAATCTCCGGGCCGGCCGGCCGGTGGTGGAGCCCCTTTACACCGTGGAGGACGCGCTGCGGGTGAAGGAATTTGTCACCACCTGCGAGTACGGCGAGAAGGTAGACCTGTGTGAGGGCGTGCAGGTGGAGTGCATTGACGCGGGCCATCTGCTGGGCTCCGCCAGCATGAAGCTGACCATTACGGAAAATGGCGAGACGCGCACCATCGTCTTCTCCGGCGACATCGGCAACGTGGACCAGCCCATCATCCGGGACCCCCAGTTCTTCCACCAGGCCGACTTCGTGGTCATGGAGAGCACCTACGGCAACCGCAACCACACGGAGGTGTGGAGCTACACCGACGAGCTGGCCCAGATCATCGACGAGACCCTGGGCAAAGGCGGCAATGTGGTCATCCCCTCCTTCGCTGTGGGCCGCACCCAGGAGCTGCTGTACTTCATTCGGCAAATTAAGGACCAGAATCTGGTGAAGTCCGTGCCCAACTTTAACGTGTATGTGGATAGCCCCCTGTCTAAGGCCGCCACCACCATTTTCTGCGGCGACCTGCGGGGCTATCTGGACGAGGAGGCCCTGGCCCTGGTGAAGGACGGCACCCATATGTTCAACTTCCCGGGCCTGCACCTGACGGAGACGGTGGATGAGTCCAAGAACCTGAACCTGGACCCCTCCCCCAAGGTTATCATCTCCGCCTCCGGTATGTGCGATGCGGGCCGCATCCGCCACCACCTGAAGCACAATCTGTGGCGGCCGGAGAGCGCCGTGGTGTTTGTGGGCTTCCAGTCCCCGGGGACTTTGGGCCGCCACCTGCTGGACGGAGCCGAGTCGGTGAAAATGTTCGGCGAGGAGATTGCCGTCCGGGCCAAGATCGTGAATTTCCAGGGCCTCAGCTCCCACGCCGACCGGGATCACCTGCTGAACTGGATCGACCAGTTTGCCCCCGCCAAGCCCACCCACGTGTTCGTGGTCCACGGCGACCGGGAGGTGGCTCCCGCCTTTGCCGCCGATGTGGCTGCCCGGGGCTTTGCCGCCCACGCGCCCCAGTATACCGAGGTCTATGACCTGCTGGAGGACCGCATCGTGGAGCAGGGCTACCTGCCCGAGCCCAAGAAGAAGGCCTTCGAGGGCGCGCCCCGCATCTCCTCCGCCTACAAGCGTCTGGTGGAGCTGGGCGACGCGCTGGCTGCCCTTATCCGCCGCAGCCAGGGCCGGGACAACAAGACCCTGGCCGACTTCGCAGACAGCCTGCGGAAGATTCTGGAGAAGTTCAAGTTCTGATTTTATCAATGGGAGCCACGGTGATGCCGTGGCTCCCATGCTGAAAGGATACCCGCCATGTCGTCTCTGGTGAAAAATCAAATTTACACCGCTGAAATTCTGGGCTACTCCACCGAGGGTCTGGGCATTGCCCGCATCGGCGGCCAGGTGGTGTTCGTCCACAACGCCATTCGCGGCGAGGTCTGCGACATCCTCATTCTGAAGGTAGGCAAGAGCGCCGCTTTCGGCAAGGCGGTGGCCTGGCAGACCGTTTCTCCCCACCGCCGGGAGCCGGACTGCCCCTACTACCGCCAGTGCGGCGGCTGCGCCTATCGCCACATGGACTACGCCGAGGAGCTGTGGGCCAAACGCCGCCGGGTGCAGGACGCCCTGACC
>CAKTZK010000014.1 GCA_934635515.1 uncultured Oscillospiraceae bacterium | reverse complement strand
TCTTGATCTGATCGGGGGTATAGCCGGTCTCCTTGACCACGATGTCCATGATGCGGGCCACGTCCTTGGCGTCCAGACCGTCGGCATCGTCCACCACTACGCTGATGCTCTCGGCACCCATGAAGGCCACACAGTCGGCATAGCCCTTGGCGGTGACCAGGTTTTCGATCTGCGACTCGGTCACCGTATAGGCCGCCAGCACCTGGAGGGTCTCGGAGGCCTCATTCAGGACCGACTGGTCGGCGTTTTCGTCGGCCGAGGCCTCCTTGAGCATGCTGATGGCATTATCCCGGGCCTGCTTGCGGCTGAGGCGGGCGGTGGAGAAGTAATCGTCCTCTCCGGCAGGCGCGGCGGTATTCTCTCCTCCGGTGCCGCCGGGCTGGGTCTCGTTGTTTACAAGGGTGGATTCGCCCAGGACCTTGGAGGTGTCCTCCAGGGAGCCGGCATAGCGCCAATTCATATACACCGCAGCGCAGACAAACAGGAGCACCGCCCCCACCACCGCGCGCTTTTTCCAGATCTTTTTCATTTTGTGCCCTCCTGTCACGACGTCCATTTTACGACCCGGATCCGATCCGATGTCAGTCCGGTCAGCGCCTGCACGGTTTCTGTTACGGCCAGGCGAACGGCGCTGCTGTCGGCGCCCTGACACACCACCACCGCGCCCTGATAGACCGGATAAAAACGGTTTGTGATGACCACCTCCTGGCTGCCGCTGCCCCGGCTCAGCGTCACGGTCTCCCGGTCTGTCCGGTCCTGATCCCGCTGGGTATCCTCGGCCAGGGTCAGGCGAGTCCCGCTTTGCAGCGTAAGCATCAGCTGGAGCTTCCCAACGCCATCTATCTTGCCCAGAATATCCTCCATGCGCTTCTGGACCGCTTCCAGGTCGAATGTCTCCTGGGGCATCTGCAAGTCGCTTTCCGCCGCCTTTTCCGCTGCGGAGGACACCGGGAGCAGCATCAGTATCACGCCCACCAGCACCACCAGCAGAATGAATTTGTACTTTTTCCATAGCTCGCTCCATCTTACCTTTCCCATATTTTTTACCCTTCTGAGGCCGACCAGATCTGCTTGGCGGCATCGATTCCTAAGTCGTTTTCCATACACTTTGAAAGCTCTGCGTGAAACGGAATATCCATGGTGACGCTGTCCGGAACAGGGATATTGTCCGCCGTCCACCGTGTTTGCACGCCGGGCGTGCAGTTCAGTCCGAAGGATCGTGCCTGTTCCGATATATATGCGGCGGTGCGCTGGGCTATGAGTGATTCCAGCTGGGTGCGGCTTTTATCCTGATAGGACTCGATCTGACGGTTGATGCGGTCGGCGCAGCTGTCGTAGGAAAGGCGGATACTGCCAAGGTCCAGCCGGACCAGTCCCCGCAGGAGGGTGAGCAGCAGCACCAGACCCCCGGTAATGCCGGCGATCCTTTTCACGCTGCCCTCGGGTGTCAGAGCCGAGAGGACCGTAAGGATCGCCGCGGCGGACATAAGCCCTATGAGCCATATACGAAAAGCGTCTATCATACATACACCACCATCACAGACGAGGCTATGGAGATCAGCAGCAGCAGCGCGGCGGCACCGGTCATGCCCAGCACCAGGCCGAAGGCGCTGCTCAGCGCGGAAAGCAGCTTGACCAGCGGCTCCGGTGCAACGGCGGCGGCAAAAAAAGCCGACAGCTTCAGCAGCAGATACTGCACGCCCAGCTTCAAAAACGGAAGGATACACACCGCCAGGATCGTAAGCGTGCCCAGAACGCCCAGTGACTGCCGCAGGACCCCGGCTCCGGCCAAGATCGTATCGGCGGCATCGGATATAATGCCGCCTACAACGGGAATGGCGGTGCCAATGGCCGAGCGGGCCATGCGGAGGGTAAGGCCGTCGGCAGAAGAGGCAAAGGCCCCGGAAAGAGAGAGATACCCCGTAAAGAGCATCAGTCCGCCGGAGAGGACCCAGGTGACGGCCTTTTTCAGGCCCTGGGCAATGCCGCCCAGACGGCCCGCCGGGAGGATGACGTCCGCAGCGGAAAGAGCAACATAGACCCAGACCAGAGGAAAAAGCAGGCTGTGGATCAGGCTCATAAGGAGGTCGGAGAAAAACACCGTGGCCACCTGACGCACCCCGGCGGAGACCGCGCCCCCGCCGGCGGCGGTGGCCGCGGAGAGAGTGGGCAGCAGCGCCTTGGAGAAAACATTCAGTTCCTCTATGGTCTCCGTGCCCAGGCCCATCAGATTTTTCATATTGCTGCCTACGGCCAGGAGAATGACCAGCGTGCCCACCAACGGCACCGGGTCCAGCAGCTTTCCCCCGGCCAGGGGGTGAAAGCAGTCCTCCGCTATGGCGCACAGCAGCACCGCCGACAAAATCAGGATCACGCCGCCCAGGCTCTCCTGCACGGTGGACGCCAAGAGCTTGCAGGTACGCTCCCAAAGCGTGGATAGGCCGTCATTGAGAGTTGTAAAGTCTTCTGCCTTGTCAGTATCATCAAGCAGAGAACGAGCGCTGTCCGGAATGGCGTCGGTGACCTCCCGGGGGATCTGACTGCCATAGACCGGGACAAGGCACCAAAGCAGAAGGATAACAATAAGACCTCTCTTCCCCATCACAGCATCCCCCTGATAAGCTCCCACACGGAGGCAAAAAGCGGCAGGGAAACCACTATGGCGCTGAAGGCACCGGCCGTTTCCACCACGGCCGCCGACGGTTTTGACCAGGGGCTCCAGCAGATCCTCGGTCAGTCCACCGGCCTGGGCCATCTGTTCCAGCAGCGCCAGAATGGTCCGCATCCCCGTCAGGCTGTATGCCAGCACAACGGCGCAGGTGGCAAGGGCCAGCAGGAGGGCCAGCTCCGGGTGCCTTTTTTGCAGCAGCAGTGTAAGCACCACACCGACCAGGCACAGGGCTGCGATCTTTCCTATCGTTTCCATAAAATTTACAGCGAAAACAAAGACTTGATCAGGTCGAACAGGTCGCTGATCTGCTGGACCAGCATCATCAGCACCACCACCAGCCCGGCCAACGTGGTCATCATGGCCTGCTCCTCCCGCCCGCTGCGGACCAGCACCAGATTCAGCACCGCCACCAGGATACCCACGGCGGCTATCTTGAAAATCAGATCGACGTTCATGTAAACTCCTTACAGTAAGAGAATGACCAGGAAACCGCAGGCAGAGGCTGTAAGCGCCAGGGTCAGCTTCTGCTTTTCCCGCCGGAGGGTAAGCATTTCCCTACCCAGTGAACGCATTTCCTCTCCGCAGCGCTGCAAATTGGCGCACAGGCGCTGCGTATCGCCTCCCCACTCCAGAGTAAGCAGTACCTCCCGGGGCCGCTGCCAGGGGATATTACCCACAGCCTGCACCCAGGATTCCTGTAAAGGCAAACCGCTTTTCAGCATCATACGCGCTTGGTCAAAGTATAGGCCGCAGTCTCCCCTTCTTGACTGCTCCCGCAAAAGCTCCGGAACAGGCAGACGGCGGAAGCGAACGGATGTCTCCATCTGCTCCAGGGCCGCCGCCATATCCGCGGTAAAGCGCAGCTCCGCCCGGCTCTGCCGGCCTTTCAGCAGGAGAAACAGAGCCCCCGCCCCGCAGATCAGCAGGGCGCCCAGCAGCTTCCCCATCATAAATCCCCCACGCTGTAGCAGCGGTGCCTGTCCGTCATACGGATGGTGACAGACTTTTCAAACAGGCGCATTTTTTGCATTTTTTGCAGCAGAGGCCTTTTGGCCAGGTCCGAGGGCCCGTCTGCGTGGATGGTGGCCAAGAAGCGCACACCGCAGTAGGCGGCCTCCTCCATGGCAGCCAGGTCCCGGGGCTGGGTGATCTCGTCCACGGCGATGATCTGGGGGTTGGCCGAGCGCAGGAGCATGGGAATGGCCACGGATTTGGGGCAGGCATCCATCACATCCGTGTGACATCCCACCTCCATCTGAGGGGTGCCGTCCAGCATCACGGCCACCTCTCCCCGCTCGTCCACCAGGGACACCCGATGGGCCGGGAGGATCTCCGTGCCGTCGGAGAGGCAGCGCACCAGATCCCGCAGCAGGGTGGTCTTGCCCAGGCCCGGCGGGGCGATGATAAGGGTGCTGCAAAAGCGGCCATTTTGGAACAGCTGGGGAGCCAGGTCCTGGGCCAGACCCGGGATCTCCCGGGCGATACGGACACAGGCGGAGGAGAGATTGCGCAGATTGATGCTCTTCCCCTCCTGCAGCACCACCGTACCGCATAGGCCCACCCGAAAGCCGCCCCTTGCCGTTATGTATCCCCGGGCCATGGTCTCCGAGGCCGTATAGCGGGAATATCCCGTGACGGTATCGCACAGCAGCTCCAGATCCCCCTGGGTCACCACCGTCTCCGAAGCAAGGCTCTGCTCCCCCTGGGGCAGGAGTACGGTCATGGGATGGCCTGCGCGCAGGCGAAGCTCCTCCGCCTGCTCCTTCTGCCAGTCGGGAATATGCAGAGCTATACGCTGAAAACGCACAGGCAGCAGCCGCGCCGCCTGCTCATATTGACTGATGGAATAGGACTCCGCCAATGGGATCACGCCTCCTTTTCTTAGCTAATCCACTGTATGAGGGGCTGTCCGCTTTTATGCAAAAAAATATCCCCGTGCCGGAAAGCACGGGGATAGGTTCAGGTTATTCTTTTGAAAACAGGGTGTCCATCAGGCTGGAATAGACCTGCTCGGGATTCTTTTGGAAGCGGTCTGCCAGGGACCTGGCCAGCTCCTCGGTGGCGGCCATCAGCTCCAGGTGCATCAGCTCGTCCACATCGTCGCTGAAGTGCAGGGTAACGGTAAAGGTACCGTTTTCCCGGGGGGTCACCTTGGCCTGGACCTGCTCCTTGCGCAGGAGCATCTGGTTATACGCCTCCACGTTGCGATCCGTCAGCAATCGAACGGACATGGGCAGGCTGCTCTCACAGATCTCGCTGTTGCGCAGGCCCTTGGGGGTGATGGCGTAAAGGCCGTCGGGAGAAAGAGTCAGGTGCTCCGTCTGGACCAGGTCGCTGAGACATTCGGAAAAGGAAAAATAGTCGATCCCACTGTCGCACATGGTCAGCTCCTGCATCCCCTCCGCAGGGATGGGCCGGGACACCCGGGCAGCAATATACAGAATCAGAAATTTGATCTCCAGCTTATCATGGATGAATGAAGCGTCCATTCCCTCGCCTCCTTTTCTACTGTGTATTATACGGCATTGTGGGGCATTTGTACAGCGAAATTTGACGACGGGCCGCCTCGGGCACACACCCCCAGACCCGCTGCATACACTGGAGTGAAAGAGGCTTCTTTCAGTACTTAATAGGAGGTTATCTGGATGCCTGAAAACGGAATGCCGGGCCCGGTCTGCGATCTGAGCAGCGTAAGGGAATCCGTATGTATTCACACGAAGAAGATCTATGATTCCTGCAGAGACAAAGACTGCATCGAGGATCTGCGGTTCTATCCCACCCAAGCGGCGCAGGAGGTTTTGAGCGGGGCGCAGATCATCAAAGGCGGTTGCGCAGAGCTGCTGTACGTGTATACGGACGTGGAGCCGGTGACCTTTAACCGGGGATTTTACTCCATTGATATGCGCTTTTTCTACCGCGTAACATTGCAGGTAGGCACGGGCACGCCCCGCTCCACTGAGGTGGAGGGCTTGTGCGTGTTCGACAAGCGCTGCATCCTCTTTGGCAGCGAGGGAAGCGCAAAAACTTTCTCCTCCGACACGGCTATTGAGAGCATCACACCCCAGACCAATCTGCCCACCGCTGTGGTGGAGGCTGTAGACCCCATTGTGCTGGACACCCGTATTGTGGAGGACTGCACGGCGGCAGGGGTATGCGAGGGCAATGTATCGGAGATCCCGGCAGCCATCGAGGCGGCTTTTGCAAGTCCGCTGGTGCTGGAACCTACGGGTACGCGGCGATACTTTGTGACGCTGGGGCAGTTTTCCCTGGTTCGGCTGGAGCGGGACACCCAGCTCCTGATCCCCGCCTACGACTACTGCATCCCTCAGACCGAGTGCAGCGGCGGCGACCCGGAGGACCCCTGCGGACTGTTTAAAAACGTCTGCTTCCCCATCAACGAGTTTTTCCCGCCCAACACGGTGGAAATGCCCCACGACTATAACGGCACACGCAGCTACTGCGCCTGTCACTGACAAAAAAGCCGATGGATATGCGTATCCATCGGCTTTTTGTTGCATTTACAATATACAATAGACCCAACTTGCAGTATAATTATAAGAATAATTCACCGCATACTGGCAAATACTGCACATGATGCGTGCCGACAGGAGGAAATATCCAGGATGAAGAACATCGCCTTTTCAGAAGTTTTGACGCTGCGGGAGCAGATCCAGTATCAGCCCGGTCAGGTAGTGAGCCGTACCCTGGTGCAAAATGACGCCGTGAGTGTAACGCTCTTTTCCTTTGACAAGGGCGAGGAGATCAGCACCCACGAGTCCGGCGGAGACGCTTTTGTCACCTGTCTGGACGGTGCGGGACGCATTACCATTGACGGCGTGGAATACGAGCTGCACCAGGGCGAGTCCATCGTTATGCCGGCCAAGCATCCCCACGCCGTATTCGGCAAGGAGCAGTTTAAAATGCTTCTGGTGGTAATTTTTTAGGAGGATGCCAGTATGAAAGCCACTGTAAACCAGGACACCTGTATCGGATGCGGCCTGTGCATCAGCACGGTGCCGGAGGTCTTTGAGGTAAACGCCGACGGAAAAGCGGAGGCCTGCGGCCACACGACGGAGGAAAACCGCGCCGCCGTACAGGAGGCCATCGACGCCTGCCCGGTGCAGGCCATTGCCTGGGACGAGTAAAGCAAGCTGAATAAATCCATCGGTGCGGCCATAAGGCTGCACCGATGGATTTATTTTTATGACTCTTTTACGCGCAAGACAACGTTCTCTTTTCCCAGCCACTGCTCACATTCCTGCAGAAAAGCCGGATGATTCTGGCAGGTGGCGCCGAAAAGCTTGCCGGTGTCCGCCATGCGGACCTTCACCGGCATATCCCCCTCAAACATGGTCATCACCAGGCGAAGGTGACGGAATTCACGGCTGTCGATCCCCGGGGCCTTCAGAAACAGCTGCGCGTTTTGCTGCACCGAAGGCTTCTTCCTCTCCGCAGACGGCAGCTCCCGCTGGCTTTCCAGGGGATAAATAGTGTCGCACAGGATCTGGGGCGGCTTCTCGTCCCGCACGGAAAGGCGTCCGGTCACCAGTACAGGCAGATTCACCTGCATATACACGCCGCACTTATCAATGGAGCGCTGAAAGCACAGCAGCTCAATGGAGGCGATCTCGTCCTCCACCATAACATAGGCCATGAGCGAATTATTTTTCGTAGTGCGGGTCTTGCTGGAGGTAACCACACCGGCAACGCAGATGGACTGGCCGTCGGCAAAGCGGGTGGGGCCTCCCTCCTGCGCAAAATCCTCCAGAATATCGTGGATGGGCGTAGCACCGGCGGACTTGGCCAGGTCCCGATAGTCGCTCATGGGATGGCCCGACAGGAACAGGCCCGTGGTTTCCTTTTCCATGGTCATAAGCTCCATGGCGGAAAACTCCGGAATATCCGGCAGATGCATCTGCTGGAGCTTGACGGAGGCCGTTGGCCCCATGCTGAAAAAGTCCATCTGTCCGTCCAGATTCTGCCGCCGGGCAAGAGCCACGCTGTCCATCACCGACTCAAACACCTTCACCAGCTGGGAGCGTCTGGCGCCCAGAGAATCGAAGGCGCCGCTGCGGATCAGGTTTTCCACGGCACGCTTATTCATGTCCGCCGCGTCATCCATCCGCTGGCAGAAGTCCTGAAAGGATGTAAAGGGTCCGTCCTTGTCACGCCGCGCAATAAGCGTCTGAATGAAGCCGCGGCCTATGTTCTTAATGGCCACCAGGCCGAAGCGGATATTCTCCCCCTCCACGGTAAAACCGTCATAGGAATGGTTGATATCCGGCGGCAGGACCTGGATGCCGCAGTCACGGCACTCAGCGATATACTCGGCCACCTTGTCCGAATTGTGCAGCACGGAGGTCAGCAGGGCCGCCATATACTCCTTGGTATAATGGCACTTAAAATAGGCCGTCTGATAGGCCACCACCGCATAGCTGACGGCGTGGGCCTTGTTGAAGGCGTAGTTGGCAAAATCGTAGATCTCGTCATAGATGGCCTCGGCGGTGGCCTCGGGGATGCCGTTTGCGATGCAGCCCTTGATGCCCCGCTCCGCATCGCCATGGACGAAGGAGTAGCGCTCCTTTTCGATCTCCTTGGCCTTTTTCTTAGAGATGGCCCGGCGCACCATGTCCGCCTGGCCCAGAGAATAGCCGCCCAGCTGCTGGAAGATCTGGATCACCTGCTCCTGATACACGATGCAGCCGTAGGTAACGGACAGGATCGGCTCCAGGGACGGGTGCTTATAGGTGATCAGCTTGGGGTCCTGCTTGCAGGCGATGAACCGGGGAATGGACTCCATGGGGCCGGGACGGTAGAGGGCTATGATGGCGGTGATATCCTCGATGCTCTGGGGCTTGAGGCCCAGGCACACGCCGGTCATGCCCGTGGACTCCATCTGGAATACGCCGGAGGTCTTGCCCTGGGTGAGCATACCGAAAACCTCCGGGTCGTCCATGGGGATCTTCAGCAGGTCAAAATCCTTATCCGGCAGCATCTTGATGGCATCGTCCAACACCGTCAGGTTACGCAGGCCCAGAAAGTCCATTTTCAGCAGGCCCAGCTCCTCCAGGGTGACCATGGTGTACTGGCAGACGATGGACTCATCGTTCCGGGCCAGGGGTACATATTCATACACCGGCTTCTTGGTGATAACCACACCAGCGGCATGGGTGGAGGCGTGGCGGGGCATACCCTCCAGGGCCTTGGCCATGTCGATAAGACGGTGGATCTGCGGGTCGGTGTCATACTGATCCTTCAGCTGCTTGGAGAGCTTCAGCGCATCATCCAGGGTGATATGCAGGGCGGTGGGCACCAGCTTGGCCACGGCATCCACATCGTTATAGGGGATATTCAAGACCCGGCCCACATCCCGGATGGCCGCTCGGGCGGCCATGGTGCCGAAGGTAACGATCTGGGCCACATGGTCATCGCCGTATTTCCTCCGGACATAGTCCACCACTTCCTCGCGGCGGGTATCGCCGAAGTCCATATCGATATCGGGCATGGACACCCGTTCGGGATTTAGGAACCGCTCAAAATAGAGGTTATACTCCATGGGGTCGATGTCCGTGATATGCAGGCAGTAAGACACCATACTCCCGGCGGCAGAGCCGCGGCCGGGCCCCACGGGGATCCCCACGCTCTTGGCGTAGCGGACGAAGTCGGAGACAATGAGGAAATAGTCCGTAAAGCCCATTTTCTCGATCATGTCCAGCTCGTAGGTCAGCTGCTTGCGGTAGCTCTCCTTCTGCGTGCCGTATCGCTCGGCAAAGCCCTCGTCGCAGAGCTTGCGCAGATACGTGGGCGAGTCGTATCCCGGAGGCAGCTTGAATTCCGGCAGGTGATACTTGCCGAAGGTAAACTCCATTTGGCAGCGGTCAGCGATGCGCTGGGTATTCTCCACCGCCTCAGGATAAGCGGAAAACAGGGCCTCCATCTCCTCCGTAGAGCGAAGATAGAAGTTCCGGGGCTCATAGCGCATGCGATTTTCATCGTCCACGGTCTTGCCGGTCTGGATGCACAAAAGGATATCGTGGCTCTCGGCATCCTCCTTGCGGATATAATGGGCGTCATTGGTGCAGACCAGGGGGATGCCTGTTTCCTGGTGGATCTTCAGCAGGCTGCGATTGACCTCTGCCTGGTCGGGGATGCCGTGGTCCTGCAGCTCCAGATAGAAGTTATCCGGCCCGAATATCTCCTGCATCTGCAGGGCGTATTCCCTGGCGCCGTCATAGTTCCCGTGGAGGATACGCTTGGGGATCTCTCCGGCCAGGCACGCGGACAGGGCGATGAGGCCCTCGGAGTGCTCCCGCAGCAGGTCCAAATCGATGCGGGGCTTTATGTAAAAGCCCTCCACAAAGGCCTGGCTCACCATATAGGATAGGTTTCGGTATCCGGTTTCGTTTTTGCACAGCAGCACCAGGTGCCGGGACTCGGCATCGTACTCATGAATTTTATCGAAACGGGTCCGGGCGGCCACATAGACCTCGCAGCCAATGACGGGATGGATACCCTCAGCCTTGCAGGCCCGGTAAAAATCAATGGCCCCGTACATAACGCCGTGGTCGGTAATGGCGCAGGCCGTCTGCCCCATCTCCTTGATGCGGCGCGGCAGGTCCCGGATGCGGCAGGCGCCGTCCAGAAGGCTGTATTCCGTATGCACATGCAGATGCACAAATGCCATATTATTCCCCTTTAAGTTCAGCGATGTAGTCGCACAAGATCTCCACGGCGGACACGATGAGGATGCCGCAGTGGTCCGTTACGCCCAGGGCTTGGGTCTGCGGAGTGGGCGTAAGGTCCTTGCGCTTTAACAGATCCGAGCAGTCACGGTCCACAAACCGCTCCCGAAAGCGGCGGATATATTCCTGGGTCTGCTGGGTGATGCGGCGCTTGGCAGCGGGTCCCTCTCCGGGTCTGGCCGGAAACAGCATCCCCAGCACCAAAATGCCGCCGCTGATGGCGCCGCAGATGCTGCCGCAGCGCATCCCGCCGCCCATACCGCCGGCCAGGGCCAGGCACTGCTCCTCCGTCAGGCCCATCTCCTCATGAAAGGCCGCCAGGATGCTCTGGCCGCAGTTACAGCCGCAGACATGGTAATCCCGGGCTGCTTTGCACTTGTCCATTTTATTCATAGCAGCTTCTTTGCCTCCTCGTTGAGCTTTCTCATACGGTGGTTCATGCAGGACTTGGACACCGGCGGGTCGCACAGCTCCGCCAGCTGGGAAAGAGACAGCTCCGGATGCTCCAGCCGAAGCTGCGCCGTCTGCTGCAGCTTTTCCGGCAGGCGGTCCAGCTTGCCGCTTTTGGCCAGGGCTTCGATGGCGGACTGCTGCTCGGTGGCCGCCTCCAAAATTTTATTCACATTGGCAATGTCGCAGTTCATAGCACGGTTGGCGCCGTTGCGGATGGCCTTGTCCACCTTTGTGGTCATGATGTCCATGGCGGCCACCGGGGCGCCCAGCTTGGTCAGCAGGTCCTCTATGTGCTCGCTCTGCTTAAAATAGATTACCGTGGACGCGCCCCGGGTCACCATCCGGGGCATAAAGCCCATTTCCGTCAGCAGGGCGCACAGTTCCCGGCTGGCCTGCCGGTGGTTGCCCGCCAGCTCCAGGTGGTAGCGCTTTTCCGGGTCCGTGACGCTGCCGCCGGAAAGAAAGGCCCCCCGCAGAAACGAAGTACGGCAGCAGTCCTCCTCCAAAACGCCGAAATTGATATGCAGCGCCAGGGTCTGCCTGGCCTCATAGCCAAACTGGCTGATGATCTTTTCCAGCTTTTCCGGGTCCGTGATCTGGAAAATCAGCTTTTCCCTTCCCTCCCGCTCCTGGGGCAGGCGATCAAAGCGCAGATTAAAGGCCCGGTGAAAGAGCTTGGGCAGGCGCTTTGCGAACTCGGGATTTTCGGTAATGATACGGATCTCCTGGGCGTTGAAGGTATTGCAATAAAGCAGAATACCGTAGGCCTCCGCCCGGGCGCAGCAGATCCGCTGCACCGGCATCCGGCACAATTCACTTTTCACCTGATAGGCAAAGGACTGCATATTTCCTCCTATTTTTCCATCCGGTTTTTGGCAAAGCCCGTCTTTTTCTCTACCACGCGGATGGTGCGCTGGCGGTAGAGCGCCATCAGCTCCGCCGCCAGATGGCCGGGGTTGTGGCGAATGACCTGATTCTCCACCGCGCATATTGGCCGGGAAATGACCTCCACCCCCAGGCGCGCGCACTCTTTTTCATCGCAAAACACCGGCGCGCTGCCCTCTCGGGCGTAGCGCTGGGCAATGATGCGCGGCAGCGGCGCGGAGTTGACCATGCAGAGGTCAAACAGGCCGTAGCGGGAGTGGTCAAACAGAGCGCGGACATGGTCGCTGACGGTATAGCCGTCGGTCTCGCCGCTCTCGGTCATTACATTGCAGATGTAGACCTTCATGGAATTGCTTTTCATAATGGCGTGCACAATGCCGTCCACCAGCAGATTGGGGATAATGCTGGTGTAGAGGCTGCCGGGAGCCAGAACGATGAGATCCGCCTCCCGAATGGCCGCAATGGCCTCCGGCAGAGCCCTGGCATGCTTCGGCCGCAGCTTCACGCAACGCAGGCGGCAGTTTTCCGTCTGCATTTTCCGGCAAATGCTGGACTCTCCTTTTACCCGGCTTCCGTTAACAAATTCCGCCTCCAGGCGGATGTTGGCATTGGTCACCGGCAGCACCCGGCCCGTGATAGCCAGCACCTGGCTCAGGCCCGCCACAGCCTGGTCAAAGCTGGGCATGATCCCGTTCAGGGCCGCCAAAAGCAGATTGCCGAAGCTCTGCCCGGCAAGGGTGCCCTCGGTGAAACGATAGCTCATAAGCTGAGTCATGATGGGCTCGGCGTTGGCCAGAGCCTCCATGCAGTTTCGGATGTCTCCCGGCGGGAGCATGCCCAGATCCCGGCGAAGCACACCGGAGCCGCCTCCGTCATCGGTGACGGCCACGATGGCCGTAAGATTCTTGCTGTAAAGCTTCAGGCCCCGTAAAAGCGTCGATTGCCCGTGGCCGCCGCCGATAACAACGATGCGCGGCCCGTTTTCCGGGGCAACGTGATAATATTCGCTCTCCATCCCTGCTCCTTTTACCGGGTGATATCCCGGTGGGTCTCGGTGACGGGATAGCCGCACTTCTGGATATATTCCGCCAGCGCGTGGGCAATGGCCACCGAGCGGTGATGCCCGCCGGTGCAGCCAATGGCGATGACCAGTACCGTCTTCCCCTCTTCGCTGTAAAGCGGCAGCAGGAAGGACATCATATCCTCCAGCCGCTTCATAAACTCTTTTGTCTGGCCGAAGCTGAAAACATAATTGCTCACCCCATCGTCCAGACCCGTTTTATGCTTCAGCTCCTCAATGTAATAAGGGTTGGGCATGAAGCGCACGTCCATCACCAGGTCCGCCTCCACAGGGATGCCGTTTTTGAATCCGAAGGAGAGGACATTTACATGCATCCCATCTTCCAGCGACGCGTCGCTGAACAGATTCAGGATCTCCGCATGGAGCTTGGATGTGGAAAAACCGGAGGTATTGAGCACATAGTCCGCGTGATCCCGGACCGGCTGCAGCAGCGTGCGCTCCTTCTGCAGGGCCTGAGCCACGCTTACGCCGCCGCTGGCCAGAGGGTGCGTGCGCCGGGTCTCCTTATAGCGGTTGATAATGGACTGGTTATCCGCCTCCAAAAAGAGCATGCGGCAATAAATGCCCGCAGACTTCATGTGCTCCAGCGCATCAATGAGCTTTTGGGCCGGCTCTCCGGTGCGCACATCATACACCAGCGCCACCCGGTCGTACCGACCCTTGGACGCCGCACAGAACTCAGCGAAAACGACCATCATCTCCGCCGGAAGATTATCCACAATATAATAGCCAATGTCCTCCAGATAGGAGGCGGCCTTACTCTTCCCGCTTCCGGACAGGCCGGATATGACCAATATCTCCATGCCCCGCTCCTTTCAGTTTTCTATGATCTTTACCTCGGGCTCCAGGGTGACGCCGTGGGCCTGCTGCACCTTTTCCTGTACTTCCCGGATGAGTGCGCACACATCCCGGCAGGTGGCCCCGCCGATGTTGATGACAAAGCCCGCATGCTTCTGCGACACCTGCGCGCCCCCTACGGTGAGCCCCTTCAGGCCCGTTTCCTGGATCAGCGTCCCTGCGAAGTAGCCCTCCGGGCGCTTGAAGGTGCTGCCGGCGCTGGGAAACTCCAGAGGCTGGCTGCTCTTTCGTTTGGCCATGAGCTGGGCCATTTTTGCGCCGATCTCCTCCCTATCCCCCTGGGAAAGACGCAGCTTCGCGCCCAAGATCACGCTTTTCCCGTCGGAAAAGGCGCTGCGGCGGTATCCAAAGTCACATTTCTCCTCGGAGACACGGGCAATCCCCTCCTCCGTGAGCACCGTGACCTCCTGCACCACCTGCTTCATTTCGCCGCCGTAGGCACCGGCGTTCATAAACACCGCGCCCCCCAGGCTGCCGGGAATGCCGTGGGCAAACTCCAGGCCGGTAAGCCCCGCATTTTGCGCAAAAAGAGCCAGACGTGCCAGGGATATCCCTGCATCCGCCTCGATGGTAGTCTCATCCAGGAGACGAACTGCGTCCATCCCCCCTGCCGTACGCACCACCAGGCGCTCAAGCCCCTCGTCCGGGGCCAGGAGGTTGGTTCCGTTACCCATAACAAAGGGCCGCGCGCCGCAGTCCCGGGCCAGGCCCAGCAAGATCACAAGCTGCTCCCGGTTTTTGGGGCAGGCCACCCGCTGGGCCGGACCTCCGATGCGAAAGGAGGTAAACCGGCTCATAGGCACATCCCGCTCCACCGGAAGGTCCGGCAGATATTTTTCTATCGCTTCGTCCAGCTTTTCAAACCAAGTCATAGTCCGCTCCTTTAAATGCGTTTCTTCTTTCCCAGCAAGGCCGCGCCGATGATGCCCGCGTTGGACCCCAGCTCCGCCTTCACGATGCGCGTGCGCTTATCCGGCTCGCAGGGTATGCTCTGCTGGGCCACAATACGCCGCACGGGAAACAGCAGCTGCTCGTCCTGCTCGTTGCTGACACCGCCGCCGATGGCCAGGGTGTCCGGCTGAAAAATGTTCACCAGATTCACGATCCCGGCGCACAGATAGTTTATGTAGGTATTGCAGATATATTGCCCGATAGGGTCGCCCCGGCGGGCCGCCATAAAGGCGGACTGGCCGCTGACGTGGCCGTCGTTTTCGTCCACCACCCGGCGCAGAATACTCTCGGGATTTTCGTCCATAACGCGCTGGGTCAGCCGCTTCAGCGCCGAGGCCGAGGCATACCGCTCCCAGCAGCCCTTCCGTCCGCAGGGACAGCTCTGGCCGTTATATTCAATGCTCATGTGGCCCACTTCGCCGGCCATACCGTTGGAGCCGTGGTAGATCTTGCCGTTATGAATGATGCCGCCGCCAATGCCCGTGCCCAAGGTGACGATGACAAAGCGCTTGCTGCTGCGGCCGGCACCGGCATAGTACTCCCCCACGGCGGCGCAGTTGCCGTCATTTTCCAGATAAAGGGGCTTATTTAAATATCGGTGAAACAGGCGGCGCAGAGGCACCTTGCGAAACGGCAGATTGCAGCTGTACTGCAAGGAGCCGGACCGGATCTCCACCACGCCGGGGATCCCCACGCCGATGGAAAAGATCTCCTCCATGGGAACGTCCACGGCCCGGGCCAGCTCCTCGGTCATGCGCGCCATGTGGCGGGCCAGGGAATCCGGAGACTCGATCTGCGCCACCTTCATCTTCTGGGTCGCCAAAATGCAGCCCTGGTCGTCCACCAGTCCGGCCTTCAGATTTGTTGCGCCAATGTCAATGCCAATGTATTTCATTTTGTATTTCTCCGATTTGCCTCGTTCAGTGCGTCATAATGCTGGTCCAGCCGGGTCACAAAGTCCCGGGCCGGGTTGTAGCCGAATTTCATCTGGCGGTTTTTCATGGTGGCGATCTCCACAATACCTGCCAGGTTTCTTCCCGGCCGAACGGGGATGACCATGTACGGCAGCTTCACGCCCAGGATCTCGTATGTCTCCTCGCCCAGGCCCAGGCGGTCATAGAACTTTCCGTCCTCCCACTGCTCCAGCTGCACCACCAGGTCTATCTCCGTATCAAACTGCACCGCACCCATGCCGAACAGCTGCTGCACGTCCACAACGCCTACGCCACGGATCTCTATATAGTGCTGTATCAGCTCCGGCGCCGTACCATACAGCGAGGTAGAGATGCGGCGGATCTCCACAGCATCGTCCGCCACAAGACGGTGCCCGCGCTTGAGCAGCTCAATGGCCGTTTCGCTCTTGCCGATACCGGAGTCGCCCAGCAGCAGGACCCCCTGGCCGTTGATATTCATCAGCACGCCGTGGCGGGTGATCTGCGGCGCCAGCTTTTTATTGAGGTAATCGATGATCTCGCTGGTGGCATCTACCGTTTTCCGGTCCGTGCGAAGCAGTGTGCGGCCATGCTTGCGGGCCAGCTCGATAAGTTCCGGGAAAACCCCCATATTTCGAGCAATGATCAGCGCCGGGATCTCGCAGCGCAATAGATTTTCCAGCACATGGCGGCGCTTTTCCGTACCCATGGACTGCAGGAAGACGTTCTCCGCCTTGCCCAGGATCTGCAGGCGAACGGGCTCAAAATACTCGTAAAACCCAACCAGCTGCAGCGCCGGGCGGTTTACATCGGAAATCGTTATGGTCTGCGTATCATAATTGGGCGCTTTGTTTAAGATCTCCAGGTCGAACTCCTTGACAAGATCCGGGAGCAAGGCCGGGGTACGCTTGACTTTTTCCATAATGAGCCCTTTCCGGTGGCACAGCTATGCCTGATCCACCTCTAATATTAATAATATATTATAGCTCAAAGGCCTACACTTCGCAACAGTTTCGTGAAATCCTAAATTTTTTCATTTTTTTGTCAAAAGTACTTGCATTTTTCTGTAACATCTGTTAAACTATCAAATGCTTGCGATAGCCAAGCGGTAAGTCACACACAGCAAGGAGGTGCAACGGATGGCTAAGTGCGAATTTTGCGACAAGGGCGTGACTTTTGGCATTAAGGTTTCTCACTCTCACCGGCGTTCCAATCGTCCCTGGAAGCCCAATGTCAAGCGTGTTAAGGCGATCATCAACGGCACGCCTCGCCATGTATATGTTTGTACCCGGTGCCTGCGTTCCGGTAAAGTAACCAGAGCGATCTGATTTCAGGACAAGCATAAAGCCCTGCTCTTATGGAGCGGGGCTTTTAATTTATTTGCTCATCATGGTCAAATATCTGCTCATCATGGTCAGGTACTTGTTCAACACGATCAAAAAAAGAGATGCTCATGAGCATCTCTTTTTCTAATATTACCACCAATACCGAGGCATTTTGGGCCGCTCGTAGGGAGTCTTCAGCAGCGGCAGGCTGCACCGCATTTCCCCGTCCCAGGCAAAATACGCACCAGCTACGGCAGGTGCCGTGGGGATCGTTGTGATCTCTCCGATACCGATGGCGCCGCAGGCCATGTCCTGGCCCTTTTTCTCCACCAGGATACTGTTGATCTGCGGGACCTGGTGCGCCCGGAACAGGCCCAGCGTACCGTATTTGGCGGTGGGAACACAGTCATACAGCGGATAATGCTCCGCAAGCGTAAAGCCCAGCGCCATAGCCACGCCGCCTTCGATCTGCCCCTCGCAGTTAAGGGGATTGATGGCCTTGCCCACAAAGTGGGCGGCATCAATTTCCTTGATAGTCCCGTCCTCGTTGAGCACACAGACCTGGGTGGCATAGCCGTAGGCCACATGGCTCACGGGATTTTCCACATCCTGGGTGCCCAGAGGGTCGGTCTTTGCCAGATATTCCCCATAGAATTCCTGGCCCTCCAGCTTTTTCCAATCCACCTGTGCGCCCTCGGGCAGCTCCGTTCCCACTGCGCTGTCGCCGCAGTTTGCCCCGGGCAAGTCCTTCATTTCAGCAATATTTGCAATACCTGTATAGTCAGATACCTTTACATCAGCGCCAGCCGCCACCAGCAGCTTCTGGCAGGCACGGCGGCAAGCTTCACCGGTAACAAGGGTCTGGCGGGAGCCAGAGGTAGTGCCGGAATCCGGAGAATCCACATTGTTGGCCGCCTGATACACAATATCCTCCCGGTCGCAGTGGAGCATGGTGCCCACGATCTGGGTCAGCACCGTTCCCAGGCCCTGACCGATGCAGGAGGCGCCGCTGCGGATATGGATCTTTCCGTCTTTTACCGCCACGATGCATCGTCCTGTATCCGGGATCCCCACGCCCACGCCCGCATTTTTCATGGCGCAGGCAATACCAACCAGCTTATTATTTTCGCAGATATCCTTCACAGCCTCCAGGGTCTCCACAAGGCCCGTAGAGGGCGGGGCGATCTGCCCGTTGGGCAGTGCAAGTCCGGGACGAATGGCGTTGCGATAGCGGATCTCCCAGGGAGAAATACCCAGCTCATGGGCCATTTTTGTCAGGGTCATCTCCATGGCGTAGCAGGTCTGGGTCACACCGAAGCCGCGGAACGCACCGGCAGGCGGGTTATTGGTGTAGTAAGCCCGGCCGGTGATCTCAAAGTTCTCATAGTGATAGGGTCCGGCGGCATGGGTGCAGGCCCGCTCCAAAACCGGGCCGCCCAGGGACGCATACGCGCCGGTATCGGCAATGACCTCCGCCTTCACACCCTGGATCAGCCCCTCCTTATTGCAGCCCATGGTAATGGTCACCTTCATAGGGTGCCGCTTGGGGTGCACCAGAATACTCTCCTGACGGCTCAGCTTCACTTTTACCGGGCGGCCGGAAAGATAGGCAATGAGCGCCGCATGGTGCTGCACGGTCATGTCCTCTTTGCCGCCGAAGCCGCCGCCCACCAGCATATTGGTAACATGGACCTTTTCCTTGGGGATGCCCAGCATGATAGCCGTCTCCCGGGCGGTGTCGTAGGTGCCCTGGTCCGTGGAGAGAATGGACACGCCATCCCCGTCCCGATAAGCCACGGCGCACTCCGGCTCCAGGAAAGCGTGCTCGGTATAGGGCGTCTCGTAATGATACATCAGCACGTAATCCGCATCACGGATGGCCTGGTCTGCATTGCCCCGGGACACATGCTTTTCGCACAGCAGATTGCCCGATTCATGGACCAGGGGCGCATAGGGCTGGGCCGCATAGGTGGGGCTGAAAACCGGCTTCAGCGGCTCATATTCCACCTCCACCAGCTTCTTGGCCTTTTCCAGTATCTCCGGAGTCTCCGCCGCCACCAGGCAGATGGCATCCCCCAGGAAGTGGGTGATCTTTCCCACGGGGATCATGGTGTCCCAGTCCTGCACCAGATGGCCCACCTTCACATTGCCGGGAATATCCTCAGCGGTATACACGCCCACCACACCCGGCAGAGCCTCGGCCTTTTCCTTGTGGATGGCCAGCACCCGGGCCCGGGGATATTTGCTGCGGACGGCGCTGCCGTAGATCATGCCGTCCAGGTAAACGTCATCGGGATACTTTCCGGTGCCAAGCACCTTCTCCCGGGCATCCACCCGGGGCATGGCCTGGCCCACCCGAGCGCAGTCCTTCTCCTGCGGGATCTGCCCGCCATTGCGGAAGATCTCTCCCGCCAACAAGATAGCATCGATAATTTTCTTATAGCCGGTGCAGCGGCAGATATTATTGCGGATGGCAAAGGCCGCCTCCTCCCGAGTGGGATCCGGGTTTACATCCAGCAGAGCCTTGGCGGAGATGACCATACCCGGGATGCAAAATCCGCACTGCACGGCGCCGGCCTTGGCAAAGGCCCAGGCATAGACCTCTTTTTCCGTTTCACTAAGGCCCTCCACGGTAATAATATGCTTCCCCTCCAGCTTGTCCGTGGAGGGAACGCAGGCCTTGGTAGCCTTGCCGTCGATGAGGACATGGCAGGTGCCGCAGGCGCCCTCACTGCACCCGTCTTTTACAGAAGTAAGGCGCAATTCATCGCGCAAAAAACGCAGCAGCTTTTGATTTTTTTCCGCTGTGACCGCCTGGCCGTTGACAAAAAAAGAAGTCATTTTTTGTTTTCTCCTTCGGTTTATATGCTCGGTAAAGGACACGCCCTATCAGCAGTCCTGTTTAATTTTTATTATTATACTTTATTATTTCCCCATTCGCAAGAAAAAGCAGCGCATTTCATTCTTCTTTTTTGTGATATACGCACAAGAGACGTGGCGGTTTTCCCCTCCACGTCTCTTGATCATATCAGCAAAATTGTTCAATGGCGGACAAAAGCTCGGTTTTCCCGATCCCCTTTTCTGCGGAAAACGGGATCAGCACCGCTGTATCCGGCAGCTCCAGGGTCTCCCATATACGCTGCATATTGGGGTCAATTTCGCTTTTTTTCAGTTTATCCAGCTTGTTGGCCACAACGATCAGCGGACAGCCGCTCTCCTTAAACCAGGTACACATGGTCACGTCGTCCGCCGTGGGCTTGTGCCGCGCGTCCACGATGAGCACTCCCAGGCTGATAAGCCTTTCCTCCTGGAAGTAGCTCTCCATGAGCCGGCCCCAGCGGTCCCGCTCTTCCTTGGAGACCTTGGCATAGCCGTAGCCGGGCAGGTCGGTAAAATAAATTTTCCCGTCAATAAGGAAGTAATTGACCTGGGTGGTCTTGCCGGGGGTGGCACCCACACGGGCAAAATTTTTGCGATTCAGCAGGCGGTTTATCACAGAGGACTTGCCCACATTAGACCGCCCTGCAAAGGCCACCTGGGGCCGTCCATCCCGTAGAAAAGCACTGGGCCGCACGGCGGAGAGTATAAACTCCGCTTTATTGAAATTGATACCCATATTGTCTCCTTATACCCGCAGCTCCGGCCTGGCAGCGCCCGGCTGCACCGGCAGCAGCGGCATTTCTTCCTTCTCTGCCGCCGCTTTTTTGTCCTCATGCACCAGGGCTTCGGCAAACACATCCTCCACCCGGCTCACGGGTACAAACCGCAGCTTCCGGCGCACGGTCTGGTCGATCTCCTCCAGGTCTTTTTCGTTTTCCCAGGGAATGATGACCGTTTCGATGCCGTTTCGCAGGGCAGCCATGGTCTTCTCTTTCAGACCGCCAATGGGCAGCACCCGGCCCCGCAGGGTCACCTCACCGGTCATGGCCACATCCTTGCGCACCTTTTTCCCGGTAAGAGCCGAGAGCATAGCCGTGGTGATGGCAATGCCGGCGGAAGGTCCATCCTTGGGCACGGCCCCCTCGGGGAAATGAATGTGAATGTCCTTGGTCTTATAAAAGTCTTTTTCAATGCCCAACTCCCCGGCACGGCTGCGCAGGCAGCTGAGGGCAGTCTTGGCCGACTCCTGCATGACGGTGCCCAGGTTGCCGGTAAGCTCCAGCTTGCCAGTGCCGTCCATCACATTGACTTCCACTTCCAGGATCTCGCCGCCCACCTGCGTCCAGGCAAGGCCGTTGACCACACCCACCTCGTTTTGGCGCAGGTGCTCGGAGTCCGTGTACCGCACAACGCCTAAAAAGTCTTTTATGTCAGCGGGTGTAACGGTGATCTTCTTTACATCGTCGGTTGCGATTTTCATGGCTGCCTTACGGCAAACAGCGGCAATTTCCCGCTCCAGAACGCGCACGCCGGACTCCCTTGTATAGCCGCTGATGATGCTGCGGAGTGCATCGTCGGAAATGCTCAGCTGGCGCTTTTGCAGGCCGTGCTCCTTCAGCTGCTTGGGGATCAGATGCCGCCGGGCGATCTCTACCTTTTCCTCGTCGGTGTAGCTGCCCAGCTCGATGATCTCCATGCGGTCCAGCAGCGGACGGGGAATGGTGTCGGTGGTGTTGGCAGTGGTGATAAACATGACCCGGCTCAGGTCCACGGGAATTTCCAGGAAGTGATCCCGGAAGCTGCTGTTCTGCTCGCTGTCCAGCACCTCCAGCAGCGCGGAAGCCGGGTCGCCTCGCATGTCGCTGGCCAGCTTGTCGATCTCATCCAGCACCAGCAGCGGATTCATGGAGCCGCTGTGGATCAATCCGTCGATAATGCGGCCGGGCATGGCGCCTATGTAAGTCTTCCGGTGGCCGCGGATGTCCGCTTCATCCCGCACGCCGCCCAGGCTGATGCGGTAAAGTTTGCGATTCATGGCCTTAGCCACGGAGATGGCGATGGAGGTCTTGCCCACGCCCGGAGGGCCTACCAGGCAGATGATCTTTCCCTTGGCCTGGGGGTGGATCTGGCGCACGGCAATGTACTCCAAAATGCGCTCTTTCACCTTTGTGAGGCCGTAGTGGTCCTTATCCAGCATGGCCCGGGCCTTTTCCACATCGGCCCGCTCCTTGGTCTCCTTGCCCCAGGGCATCTCCAGGCAGGTGTCCAGATAATTGCGGATCACCGATGCTTCGGCGCTGCCGTAGGGCTGCTTGGCCAGGCGCGAGACCTCCTTCATCAGCTTTTCTTCAATCTCCTCCGACACCTTCAGCTTCTGGACCTTTTCGGAATACTCCTGGATCTCATCGTCTCCATCCTCGCCCAGCTCGTGCTGCAAAACCTTCACCTGCTCCCGCAGGATCATGTCCTTCTGCACCCGGCCCACCCGTTCGCGGACCTTTTTCTCCATCTCCACTTCCAGGGAGAGCACATCCAGCTCGTGGGTAAGGATCTCATTCACCAGCTTCAGCCGCTTTACAGGATTCAGCTCCTCCAGGATGCGCTGGCGGTCGTTGGGCCGAAGATTGATGCTGTAGCCTATGTAATCCGCCAGCTTGCCGGGATCCTCACAGTCCAGCACATTGGCCACCACCTCCTCCGGCAGGTCCGGCACCATATCCTGGTACTCGCCGAAAATGGCGTAGGTCTGGCGCATAACAGCCTCCACGCGGCTGGTCTTCCGGCCGGGAAAATCATCCTCCAGCAGCACCACATTGGCCTGCAGGAAGGGCTTTGTCTGCCAGATACGGTGGATGCGGCCCTTTCCCAGGCCGCGTACCAGCACGCGAACGGTGGAATCGGAGGTCTTTATGATCTGCATCACATGGGCAATGGTGCCGATGGTGTACAGGTCTTTTTCCTCCGGCCGGGTCACGGCCAGCTCCCGCTGTGTCACCAGGAAAACATCCTTGCCCTCCTCCATGGCGTTGTTCAACGCCAGCATGGAGATCTCACGCTCTACATCAAACCCGGTGGTCTGGCCGGGGAAAACCGTCAGCCCCCGCAGGGCCAAAACGGGAATATTCAAATTTGTCTGTTCCATAGGGGTATGCTCCTTTCGGCTGCACAGGGGCAGCATGGGAAAAAGGGGAGGGACGATCTCTCGCCTCTCCCCTATCGCGCATTTAAGAGGCCGGTGCGGAAGGTTCTTCCGCCTTGCCGGTCTTCAATTTTGCCTTACGAGGCGCCTTGCCCTCGTCATGTAGTATCTGCGGCTGGGCCTTGCCCTCCACACATTCGGCGGTGATGGTCACCTGCTCGATGGTGGGATCCGACGGGATGTCGAACATCACATTGGTCAAGATCCCCTCCATGACGGCCCGCAGGCCCCGGGCGCCGATGTTGCGCTCAATGGCCTTGTCGGCCACGGCCTCCAGGGCGTCCTCCGTAAAGGACAGCTCCACGTTATCGTAGGAAAACAGCTTTTTATACTGCTTGACCAGCGCGTTTTTCGGCTTGGTAAGGATCTGCACCAGGTCCTCCCGGGTCAGGCCGTCCAGCGCGGCAATCACCGGCAGGCGGCCCACCAGCTCGGGAATGATGCCAAACTTCAGCAGGTCGTGGGGCTGCACTTCCTTGAGAAGGGCCCCGGTCTGCCGCTCCGCCTTACTCTCCACAACGGCAT
>CAKTZK010000013.1 GCA_934635515.1 uncultured Oscillospiraceae bacterium | reverse complement strand
GGTGCATCCCGGCGGCGCGGCCCATCTGGGCCACCCGGCAGATGGAGTCCTCCACCTCCTTGGCGGCCACCAGCATCAGGTCGGCCAGCTCGTCGATGACCACCACCACCGAGGGCAGCTTTTTCATCTTTTCGCCGTTTTCGTCCGGCTGAGACTGCTCCGCCAGGGCGTTGTAGGCGCTCAGCTCCTTCACGCCGTTTTCGGAGAAGAGCTTGTAGCGCTTCATCATCTCGAATACCGCCCACTGCAGGGCACCGGCGGCCTTTTTGGGGTCGGTGACCACGGGGATCAGCAGGTGGGGGATGCCGTTATAGGGGGCCAGCTCCACCATCTTCGGGTCCACCATAATGAAGCGGACCTCCTCCGGCGTGGACTTATACAGCAGGCTCACGATCAGCGAGTTGGTGCACACGGACTTGCCGGAGCCGGTGGTACCGGCGATGAGCACATGGGGGAGCTTGGCAATGTCGCCGATGATGCGGTTGCCGCCGATGTCCTTGCCCACGGCGAAGGCCACGGCGGACTTATGCCCGGTGAACTCCCGGGACTCTATCACGTCCCGGATGCGCACCGGGGTCACGGCCCGGTTGGGCACCTCGATGCCCACGGCGGAAATTTTGCCCGGCACCGGGGCCACACGGACGCTGCCTACGCCCAGAGCCAGGGCGATGTCGTCGGCCAGATTGGTGATCTTGGAGAGCTTCACGCCCTGGGGCTGGGTGAACTCGTAGCGGGTGACGCTGGGTCCCCGGACTACCTCGCCGGGCTGGGCGTCCACGCCGAAGCTGCGGAGGGTGTCCGCCAGGCGCTTGGAGTTGCCGCGCATCTCCGCGCCGGCCTCGGTAAAGTTGCCGGGGCCGCTCTGCTCCAGAAGGGTGATGGGGGGATACTGGTATTGCTCCTCCGGCTCGGACAGCTCCTGCTCGATCTGGCGGCTCACCTCCTGGGCGGCCTTCTCCAGGTCCACGGGAGAGGCTGTTTTCTCAGGCTTCACGGGCTCCGGGGCAGGGACAGAGACCTCGGCGGCGGGAATGGCGGCCTCCGGGGCAGGCACAGCCTCCGCCTGGGGCGGCTGGAGCACCTCGTCCGGGGTGGGCGTCTGCCGGCCGGTAAAAAAGGGCTTCTTTTCCGGCTGCAGGGGGGAGCCCTCCGGGGCGGGAAGGGGCTCGTCGTCCAGAGGAATGTCGATCTGCGCCTTACGGCGGCGGGAGGGGGCTTTTTGCACAGGCTGAGAGGGCTGCTCCGGCTCCGAGGGGTCGCTTCCCGCCTCCTCCGCCCGTTGGGCGGCCCGCTGACGGGCTTTTTCCGCCACCTGAGACGGGGTGGTGTGCAGCATCACAAATACGCATGCCACCAGTCCCACTGCGGCCAGGATGGCAAACACGGCCTCACTGATGTACGCCTTGCCCAGCTCTGCCAGGCCGCCGCAGATCACGCCGCCGCCGTGAAGGGCCTGCCCCTCTGCCCACAGGGCGGAAAGGGTGAGGGATTTTACCGGCGCGGCAAAAATAAGGTGCAGCAGGCTGCCGCACAGAGCCGGCGTCAGCAGGGCGCAGAGGGCTGGAGCTGTGGCCTTGCGCTCCCGGTGCAGCAGCAGAAACAGGCCGCTTACCAGAAGCATCGCCGCCCACAGCCAGTAGCCATAGCCAAACAGGCCCGTGAGGGCGCTGCGCAGCAGACCCAGCAGCACCGCCTGGGCGTTAAAATAGCTCACGGCCACACACAGCGCCAGCAGCAGGCACAGCACACCGCCCACCGTGCGCACGGCCGGATTGGGGGCCTGGGGCGTCGGGGCGGACGGGGAGGCAGAGCGCCTGCCGCTTTGTTGTGTGGTTTTCTTTTTGGTGGTTTGAGCCATGGTATCTCCCATTCTGCCGCCGCGGCGGCACACAGATGTAAAGGATTCGGATTACTTTTTAATAAGAGTCAGGATCAGGGTCAGCAGGCCCACCGCCCAGCAGTAGTAGGCGAAAAAGCCAAACTTGCCCTTGGCGGCGATCATTTTCAGCAGGCGAATGCATAGGTAGCCCACCACGGCGGCGGTGACGACGCCTACCAGGTACACCGGCACCTGGCTCCAGTCAATGCCTGCGTCAACGGCGTCCTTCAGGGCCAAAATATTCGCTCCCAGCACCGCGGGGATGCTCATCAGGAAGGAAAACCGCACGGCGAACTTCCGCTCATAGCCCACAAAGCAGCCGGCGGTGATGGTCATGCCCGAGCGGGAAATGCCGGGCATGGTGGCAATGGCCTGCCCTACGCCCACGATCAGGGCGGAGAGAAGGCTGGCGCTGGCCTCAGTCTTGCGGCCCTTTTTCACCCGGTCGCTGGCAAACAGCAGAAAGCCTGTGACGATAAGGGCTGCGCCGATAAAGACCATGTTGCTGCTGAGACTCTGTACCTTATCTTTAATAGGCAGCACCGCAAACAGAGGAAGCGTAGCCACGATGATCAGCAGGATCAGCCGCCGGGCCGGGGGCACCGGGGTGGGGGTGGAGTGGCGGGCAATGTCCCGCACGCCGTAGACCAGCTCACACACCATATCCTTGATCTCACTCCAGTAGGCCACGAACACGGCCACCAGCGTGCCCAAATGCAGCAGCACGTCAAAGAACTCCGGCACCACACCGGCATCCTGCATGCCCAGCAGGTTCTGGGCGATGGCCAAATGGCCGCTGCTGGAGATGGGTAAAAATTCTGCAACACCCTGGATCAGCCCCAGAAGAAACGATGAGAGAAAAGACATAAATGGGATCCTCCTGTCAAAATTGATAATATATGGTATATTTCTGCCGAAAAATTACGGATTGTATTCGAATTTTCTTGGCGAGTACATATTATATCATACTTTGCGGCGAATTGCCACACTTTCTCTTGCGGGACAAAAATGTCACGCCGGGGCTGGGAGCGCGCATGTTCACAAAAAAGCCTTGATTTGAATATGGGACAGTGCTATAATTTTCATATTTAGTAGCATACAGTACTATGCCCTTTTGGGCTTTATTGCAGGAAATGAGGAAGATTTATGCGAAAAATACCCTTCAGCCCCCCGGATATAACCGAGGCGGAGATTCAGGAAGTATGCGAGGCTTTGCGCTCCGGCTGGATCACCACCGGACCCAAGACCAAGGAATTTGAGCGGCAGGTAGCGGCCTTCTGCGGAACGGACCGGGCCGTGTGCCTCAACTCCGCCACCGCCTGCCTGGAGATGACCCTGCGGATCCTGGGCATCGGGCCCGGGGATGAGGTCATCACCTCTGCCTATACCTATACCGCCTCTGCCAGCCCCGTGTGCCACGTGGGCGCCAAGCTGGTGCTGGTGGACACCCTTCCCGGCTCCTACGAGATGGACCCGGAGAAGCTGGCTGCGGCGATCACGGAGCGCACCAAGGCGGTGATCCCCGTAGATCTGGGCGGCATCCTGGCGGACTATGATACGATCTTTGCCGTCGTGGAGGAGAAGAAGGCTCTGTTTACCCCCGCCAATGACCTGCAGAGGAAGATCGGCCGGGTGGCCGTGGTGGCCGACGGAGCCCATAGCTTCGGCGCGGAGCGCCATGGCAGACGGTCCGGCTGCTTTGCGGATTTTACCACATTTTCTTTCCACGCGGTGAAGAACCTCACCACCGCCGAGGGCGGCGCCGCCACCTGGAATCCGGTTCTGGGCCTGGATGACGAGGCGCTTTATAAGCAGTATATGCTCCTGAGCCTCCACGGGCAGAGCAAGGACGCCCTGGCCAAGACCAAGCCCGGCGCCTGGGAATATGACATTGTGGCCCCCCTCTATAAGTGCAACATGACGGACATTGTGGCGGGCATCGGCCTGGCCCAGCTGCGGCGCTATCCGGGTCTGCTGGAAAAGCGCTATAAGCTGGTGCGGCTGTATAATGAGCTGCTCTCCGGCTGCGGCGTGGAGCACGCCCCCCATTTTCGCACGGACGAGACCTCCAGCTGCCATCTGTACCTGGCCCGGCTCACGGGCAAGACCATGGCCCAGCGCAACGCCGTGATTGAGAAAATGGCCGAGCAGGGTGTGGCCACCAATGTGCATTATAAGCCCCTGCCCCTGTTGACGGCCTATAAGGACCTGGGCTTCGACATCAAGGACTATCCCAATGCCCGGGCCCAGTTTGAAAATGAGATCACCCTGCCCCTGTACTCCACCCTCACGGAGGAAGATGTGCGGTACATTTGCCAGACGCTCAAGGCGTGCCTGCAGGGCTAACAAAAAGAAAAGGATACCAAATTCTATGGATAACGAAAACGGCGCCCGGCAGCCATACCGGCCCATCACGCCCCCCTCGGCGGGGACCATGGCCTGCAAGCGTGCCTTTGATATCGTGTGCTCCTTCCTGGGGCTGGCCGTGCTGAGCCCGCTGCTGCTGGTGGTGTCGGTGTTGGTGGCGGCTACCTCTCCCGGCGGCGTGTTCTTCCGCCAGGAGCGCATCGGAAAGGACGGCAAGCCCTTCCGCATTTTCAAGTTTCGCTCCATGCGCAAGGATAACGCCGGCCTGAAGATCACCACCGGCAACGATAGCCGCATCACCCCCGTGGGCCGCTTTCTGCGCAAGAGCAAGATAGATGAGCTGCCCCAACTGATCAACGTGCTGGTGGGGGACATGAGCTTCGTGGGTCCCCGGCCGGAGGTGGCGGACTATGTGGACCTGTATACCCCCTACCAGCGCCAGGTGCTGCTGGTGCGCCCGGGCATCACAGGTCTGGCGTCCATCCGCTTCCGCAACGAAAACGACCTGCTCACCGCCAGTGAAGACCCCAATCGCACTTATATCGAGGAGATCATGCCCCGGAAGATCGACCTGGACCTGGAGTATATCCCCCATGCCTCGGTTTTCTACGACATCAAGCTGATCTTCCAGACCTTCGCGGTGGTAATAAAGGAGTAAAAAAGCTGTATGAAAATCTGGCTTATCAACCACTATGCGGTGCCGCCCCAGTATTACCCTCTGGCCCGGCAGAATTATTTTGCAAAAAACCTTATGGCCCTGGGCCATGAGGTGACTATCTTCGCCGCCAGTACGGTGCATAACTCGGATAAAAACCTCATTGAGGACGCCACACCCTACCGGGAGGATGTGGTGGACGGGGTCCACTATGTGCTCATCCGCTGCAAGGGCTACCATGGCAACGGTGTGTCCCGTATTCTCAATATGCTGGAGTTTGCCCGGAAATTACCGGGCGTGTGCAATAAATATCCCCGGCCCGACGCCATCGTGGCCACCTCCATGCCCCCTATGTCCTGCGCGGCGGGCATCAAGCTGGCCCGGAAATACGGCTGCCGGGGCATCGCCGAGATTGCTGACCTCTGGCCGGAGAGCGTCATTGCCTACGGCATCGCCGGGCCCCACAATCCGGCGGTCCTGTGGCTGCGCCGCCTGGAAAAATGGATCTACACCAAGGCCGACGCGGTGGTGTTCACCATGGAGGGCGCCTACGACTATATCAAGGAGCAGGGCTGGGAGAAGGCTGTGCCCCGGAGCAAGGTCCATTATATTAATAACGGCGTGGACCTGGAGCTTTTTAATTATAATAAGGAGCAATTCCGTGTGGAGGACCGGGATCTGGATGACCCGGATACATTTAAAGTGATCTATACCGGCTCTATCCGCAAGGTCAACGGCCTGGGATTGCTGCTGGATGCGGCCAAGGAGGTCAGGGACCCCCGGGTGCGCTTCCTCATCTGGGGCGACGGCGATGAGCGGCCTGCCCTGGAGCAGCGGGTAAAAGATGAAAACATCGGCAACGTGGTCTTCAAGGGCCGGGTGGAGAAGAAATTCGTGCCCTCCATCGTCAGCCGGGCGGATGTGAATCTGGCCCACAACACCCCCTCGCCGCTGTTCCGCTTCGGCATCAGCTTTAATAAAATGTTTGACTATCTGGCCGCCGGGAAGCCGGTGCTGTCGGATTTTCCCTGCCCGTATAACCCTGCCGTGACCTATGGAGCCGGGCTGGATGTGCAGCATCCGGATGCCGGGTCGGTTGCCCGCCGGGTGGAGGAGATGGCCGCTATGGACCCACAGGAGCGGGAGGCTCTTTCCCGCAGTGCCCTGCAGGCGGCCCGAGACTACGATTTCAAGAAACTGACCGATAAGCTGCTGGCTGTCATCGAGCACCCGGTGGCGGACGGGAAGGAGGATTAATCTATGCAATTTATTGACCTGAAAGCCCAGTATGCGGCGCTGAAAGAGGAGATCGATGCAAACATCCGGTCCGTGCTGGACTCCGCCCAGTTCATCGGCGGTCCCCAGGTGAAGCAGCTGGAGAAGGAGCTGGCGGACTTCGTGGGCCGCAAGCACTGCATCACCTGCGCCAACGGCACCGACGCCCTGCAGATTGCCTACATGGTGGCGGGTGTAGGGGAGGGCGACGCCGTGTTCTGCCCGGACATGACCTTTATCTCCTCCACGGAGCCGGCCAAGATGTTCGGTGCCGCCTCCGTGTTTTGTGACATTACCAAGGATACCTATACCCTCTGCCCGGAGAGCCTGGAAAAGCAGATCGAGGCTGTGCTGGCTGAGGGCAAGCTCACACCCAAGGCCGTGGTGGCCGTGGACATTCTGGGCAACCCCTGTGACTACGATGCCATTGCCCCTATATGTGAAAAGTACGGCCTGACCCTTATTGAGGACGCCGCCCAGGCCTTTGGCGCGTCCTATAAGGGGCATAAGTGCTGCTCCTTCGGATATATCGCCACCACCTCGTTCTTCCCGGCCAAGCCCCTGGGCTGCTGCGGCGACGGCGGCGCCATCTTCACCGATGACGATGCCGCGGCGGATGTGATCCGCTCCCTCTGCGTCCACGGCAAAGGCCCCGGCGGCAAGTACGATAACATCCGCGTGGGCATGAACTCCCGGCTGGATACCATCCAGGCGGCGGTGCTGCTGCCCAAGCTGAAGGCCTTGAAGGACTACGAGATCGACCGACGCCAGGAGGTGGCCGGGCGCTATAATGCCGCGTTCAGCAAGGATTTCACCGTGCCGTTCGTGGCGGAGGGCAGTGTGTCCGCCTGGGCCCAGTACGCCATTCTGGCCAAGGATACCCAGACCCGGGACAAGGTCATTGCCCACCTGAAAGAAAAGAATATCCCCAACATGGTCTACTATCCTACCCCCCAGCACGCCCTGCCGGTGTTCAAGGCCGAGCCCCACTACGGCGAGACCTATGCAAACGCCGATGATTACTGCGCCCGGACCCTGTCGCTGCCCATGCATCCGTATATGGATGCCGCCCAGCAGCAGCTGGTCATTGACGCGGTACTGGAGGCGCTGTGATGGAAGAGAAATATTTTGTGCATCCTTCCAGCTTCGTGGACGAGGATGTTCAGATCGGTGAGGGCACCAAGATCTGGCACTTCTGCCACATTCAAAAGGGTGCCCGTATCGGCAAGCGCTGCTCCCTGGGGCAGAATGTTAACGTCAGCAACCATGTGAAGGTGGGCGACGGCTGCAAGCTGCAGAACAATGTTTCCCTGTATGAGGGTGTGGAGCTGGAGGACTATGTGTTCTGCGGCCCCTCCTGTGTGTTTACCAACGACCTGACCCCCCGGGCCAAGTATCCCAAGGGCAGCGCCGGATATCACAAGACCCTCATCAAAGAGGGCGCGTCCATCGGCGCCAACGCCACCATCGTCTGCGGCCACACCGTGGGCCGCTGGGCTCTTATCGGGGCCGGCGCCGTGGTGGCCAGCAATGTGCCGGACCATGCGCTGATGCTGGGCGTTCCGGCGAGGATCCGGGGCTGGGCCTGCGAGTGCGGCGCGCTGCTGCACTTTGAGGGCGGCAAGGCCGCCTGCGCCGCCTGCGGTAGAAACTATGAGATGAAGATGGAAAACAAAGTGGAGGAGTGCAAGTAATATGAAATTCGATACCATTTACAACGGTCTCATTCAGGGAAAGGAAAAGCTGGCCCTGGTGGGCCTGGGCTATGTGGGCATGCCCATTGCCGTGGAGTTTGCCAAGCACATCTCCGTCATCGGCTTTGATATCAATGAAAAGCGCGTAAACGAATACGCCAATGGCATCGACGCCACCAACGAGGTGGGCGAGGCCATCAAGAATACCACCGTGGACTTTACCTCCGACCCCACCCGGCTGAAGGAAGCCAAGTTCATCGTAGTGGCTGTGCCTACCCCCGTGAATCCCGATACCACCCCGGACCTGCGCCCGGTGGAGGGTGCCTCCCGCACCGTGGGCCAGAATCTGACCCCCGGCACCATCGTGGTCTTTGAGTCCACGGTGTATCCCGGCGTCACCGAGGATATCTGCGTGCCTATTATCGAAAAGGAGTCCGGCCTCAAGTGCGGCGTGGACTGGAAGATCGGCTACAGCCCCGAGCGCATCAATCCCGGCGACCGGGTCCATACCCTCACCAACATCCGCAAGATCGTCTCCGGCATGGACGAGGAGTCCGCCCGGGAGATCAAAAAGGTGTACGACATCGTCATCAAGGCCGGCACCTTCCCCGTGTCCACCATCAAGACCGCCGAGGCCGTGAAGGTGGTGGAGAACAGCCAGCGCGACATCAATATCGCCTTTATGAACGAGGTGGCTATGATCTGCGACCGCATGGGCATCGACACCGACGAGGTCCTGGCGGGCATGAACACCAAGTGGAACGCCCTGGGCTTCAAGCCGGGCCTGGTGGGCGGCCACTGCATCGGCGTGGACCCCTACTATCTGACCAACGCCGCCGAGGCCCTGGGCTATCACAGCCAGATCATCCTCAACGGCCGCAAGGTCAACGACAGCATGGGCGGCTTCGTGGCTGACGCCGCCATCAAGCAGATGATCGAGGCGGGTATGGCCCCCAAGAAGGCCGCCGTGGTCATCCTGGGCATCACCTTCAAGGAAAACTGCCCCGACACCCGCAACAGCAAGGTGGTGGACATCATCAACCGCCTGAAGGAGTACGACATCCAGCCCGTGGTCACCGACCCTTGGGCCGATGCCGCCGTGGCCCAGCATGAGTACGGCGTGACCTTGACGGACTTTGATAAGATCCCCAAGGCCGACTGCGTCATCGTGGCCGTGGGCCATAATGAGTTCCGCTCCCTGTCCATGATGCAGCTGAAGGAGCTCTTTAAGAGCGACCTGCCCGACAGCGAAAAGGTCCTCATCGACGTGAAGAGCCTGTACCGTATGGACGAGCTGAAAGCCTCCGGCATGCGGTTCTGGAGACTGTAAAGGGAAAAGCCCTGTCCTGCTGTGCCTCGGAGGCGCAAATCTATAAAAAGGCGAGGAATTGATCATGAAATACGCTCTCATCGGCTGCGGCCGCATTGCCGTGAACCACATGAAGGCCGCCATCAATAATAAGCTGGAGATCGTCGCCGTGTGCGATGTTCTGCCGGAGAAAATGGAGGCGCTGCTGGCTAAGTACGACCTGCAGGGAGATACCTCCATCAAGCGCTATACCGACTATAAGCAGATGCTGGCGGAAAACGACATCACCCTGGCGTCCATCGCCACCGAAAGCGGCATCCATGCCCAGATCGCCCTCTACTGCATCGACCAGGGCGTCAATGTCATCATCGAAAAGCCCATGGCTATGAGCATGGACGACGCCGAGGAGATTGTCCGCCGCAGCGAAGAAAAGCATGTGAAGGTGGCCGCCTGCCACCAGAACCGCTTCAACGTGGCTATCCAGCAGATGCGCAAGGCCCTGGAGTCCGGCCGCTTCGGCAAGATCTCCCACGGCTCCATCCATGTCCGCTGGAACCGGGACCACAGCTACTACGACCAGGCCTCCTGGCGTGGCACCTGGGCCCAGGACGGCGGCTGCCTGATGAATCAGTGCATCCACGGCATCGACCTGCTGCGCTGGATGATGGGCGACGAGGTGGACGAGGTCTACGGCGTGACCAAGCAGCAGTTCCATGATTATCTGGAGTGCGAGGATATCGGTATGGCCGTGGTGAAGTTCAAAAACGGCGCCGTGGGCACCATCGAGGGCACCACCAATGTCTACCCCAAGAATCTGGAGGAGACCCTCTACCTCTTCGGCGAGACCGGCACCGTGAAGATCGGCGGCACCTCCACCAACAATATTGACGTCTGGAACTTTGCCGACGAGACCGCGGACGATGCGAAGAACAAGGGCCTTCAGGAGGCTACCTCCAATGTCTACGGCAACGGCCACACCAGCCTTTTTGCCGACATGATGGATGCCATCGAGCACGACCGCAAGCCCTATGTGGACGCTGTGGCCGGCCGCAACGCCCTGGAGATGATCCTGGCCATCTATCAGTCCGCCGCCACCGGCAAGCCTGTGAAGCTGCCCCTGGAGCATGTGGCCAGCACGGACTTCACCGGCCGCTTCGGCAAATAGAGAGAAAACCGCCTGAAATAAGGCCGCTCTCCCGGATGAGAGCGGAAACCAAAGGAGAAACAATATGGACAAGCAAAGGGGAAGCTCCCGGGCCAGACGCATCGGCCGCACAAAGGTGGATTGGTTTGGCATTGTTATGATGTTTGTGCTGCTGGCGTGCAGCCTGGCCATTTTTGCCCGGCTCATGGCCACCAAGATGCTCACTACCGGCAATATGGTGCTCATTATGGCAGTGCTGCTGGTGGTAAACGGGCTGCACATTTTTGTGCAGCTGCCTCTGCGGCGCAATAAGCTGGGCAAGCTGATCTGCGGCATTTTGGCCGTGATCTTGTCGGCGCTGATGATCTACGGCACTGTGGCCGCCGGGGCGGTGCAGGCGGCATTGAACAAGATCTCCGGTATCATGGTGGAAAAGCAGGTGACGGCGGTGATCGTCATGAAAGAGGACGATGCCGTGGACCTGGGTGACACCCGGGGGTATAAGTTCGGCGTTCTTGCCAACCGCGACCAGGAGAACACCAAGCAGCTCCTCAGTGCCATGCAGGAGAGCATGGGCCAGGTCGACACCCTGGAATACGAGACTCCCGCCGCTATGGTGGACGCCCTGTATGACGACGAGATCCAGGCCATGATCCTCAACGAGGGCTATATCCCCCTGCTGACGGAGCAGGAGGATTACAGCGACTTTTCCAGCCGCACCAAGATCATCTATGAGTATGTCACGGAGCATGAGATCACCTCCATCAAGCCCTCCGGCTCCATCACCAAGCAGCCCTTCGTGGTCTACTGCAGCGGCAGCGATGAGCGGGACTCCGACATCAATGCCAAGACCCGCAGCGACGTGAATATCCTGGCGGTGGTGAATCCCAAGACCCGCCAGATCCTGCTCGTCAACACCCCCCGGGACTATTATCTGCCCCTGGATTTCAATGGAGAGCTGGATAAGCTGACCCACGCGGGTATGTACGGCGTGCAGGAGAGCATGGCCGTGCTGGACAATCTCTATGGAACGGAGACGTCCTATTATGGTCGCATCAACTTCTGGGGCCTCATCGATATTGTAGACGCCCTGGGCGGCATTGACGTGTATTCCGACTATTCCTTCACCGCCGCATCCGGGGATGTGGCGGGTTACGGCTATAATACCTTCAGCTTCAATGAGGGCTGGAACCATCTCAACGGCCAGGAGGCCCTGATGTTCAGCCGGGAGCGCTATTCCTTCTCCGACGGTGATAACCAGCGCGGAAAGAACCAGATGAAGGTCATCAAGGCCATCATTGAAAAGGCTACCTCCCCCAGCGTCCTCTCCAACTATCAGGATCTGCTGAAGGCGGTGTCGGATAACTTTATTACCAACATTTCCTACGACCAGATATCCTCCCTGGTGCAGATGATGCAGAAGGACGGAGCATCCTGGAACATTCAGTCCATGTCTGCCACCCAAGGCCCCGGCGATACCATGCAGCCCTGCTACTCCGCTTATGGAGAGCTGCTGTATGTGATGCCGCCGGATTATGACTGCATCAATAGCATCCGCCAGGTCATCGACCAGGTGATGAACGGGGAAGAGATCGTTCTGCCTGCGGAGTAAACCGAGCAAGCGGCATTGCCTGCTGAAAAGGCGGGCAATGCCGCCCTATGAGGAAGAGGGAGAAAAAGTATGTCGGAAATCGGATCGGCCAAAAATCAAAAGATCACGGGGCACCTGTTTGCCCTGTTCACCACCCTGGTGTGGGGCAGCTGCTTTGTGCTGACCAAGGTAATGCTCAAGGCCTTTACCCCCATCCAGATCATCCCCCTGCGCATGGGCCTTGCTTACCTGGCCCTGTGGGCTCTGCGGCCCAAGATGCTGAAGCTTTCCTGGAAGGATGAGCTGATGTTCCTTGTCATCGGCATCACCGGCGGCAGCTTCTATTTCTTCCTGCAAAATACCGCCGCGGCCCACACCTCCGCCGCTAATGTGAGCATCCTCGTGTCCATGTCGCCCATCATCACGGTGATCCTGGCGCAGCTCTTCTCCCGCCAGGGCGAGAAGCTGGGCAAGTGGGTGTATATGGGCGCGGTGGTGGCCATCGCGGGCGTTATTATGGTGGTGCTCAATGGCACTCTGACCTTCCACCTGAGCCCCCTGGGTGACCTTCTGGCTCTGGCGGCAGCTCTGATGTGGGCGGTGTACTCTATCCTTATTAAGAAATACACCGAGCAGTACGATAATTTCCTGGTGACCCGCCGGGTGTTCCTGTGGGCGTTTTTAACGGCGGTGCCGCTGATGCTCGTCACCGACGGCATGCCCAGCCTGACGCCCCTTTTCACCCAGCCGGGCATCCTGCTCAGCTGGCTGTTTCTGGGCGTATTCGGCAACGCCGTGTGCTTTGCCCTGTGGAACATCGCTTTTAAGCGCCTGGGCGTAGTCATCACCAATAACTACCTGTACGCCACGCCCTTTGTGACCGTGGTGGTGGGCTGGCTGCTGCTGGGGGAGAAGATATCCCTCATGAGCATCATCGGCGCTGTTCTGATCACGCTGGGGGTCATCTTCGCCAATAAACAGACGGAAATATCTGCATAAGTAGGCCACGGGCCGGGAGAAGTTCTCCCGGCTCCGCTATATTTCGGGAGAAAGCGGGCGGACAGGGCCTGCTTGCTTGACGGAAAAGACCGGATATGGTATAATAAAGAGCTAATATATGCGGTGCAGGCAAGCCTGCCGCAGCCGTAAAAGAGGAGCAAACGTATGAATATCCTGTTTCTGTCCTATGGTCAGTTTGAATATGACGGTCGGCAGAGAGAGCTGATCAAGATCTGCAAGCAGCTGGGGAAGACCTATTACCTTACCCGCACAAAGCCCGGCTTTACGCCCGCGGAGCCGGAGCACATCTGCTTTCAGGATCAGTCTCGGGGCGCGTATCTCCGGTTTATCCGCCGGGCCCAGCGCCTGTATGAGAAACTGGGGCCTATAGATCTGGTGTTTGTGGATAACCGCAAGGCCACGGTACCGGCCCTTCGTATCAAAAAAAAGCACCCGGCGGTGCGCATCGTGCAGGATGCCCGAGAGCTGTATCTGCGCTCTGAGATGACCACGTTTTCCAGCCGTATGGGGTGTTATTTTGAGGAAAAAATGTATAAAAAGGCGGATGTGGTCATTGCCGCCAACGAATATCGGGCCAAGAGGATGCAGCAGGAGTATCATCTGCCGGAAAGACCTCTGGTGTATGAAAACCTCCGCAAGCTGACCTATTCTCCCCAGGCGGATCAGGCGGCGCTGGCTGCCCGGTTCGGAGAGCTTTTGAGCGGAAATGAGTTCCGGATCGTGTCCACCTCCGGCTGCTCCGTGCAGCGTACCAACGACAAGCTGGTGGAAGCCTTGAGCCGGGTGCAGCATCCCTGCAGGCTGTTTTTGGTGGGGGGCAGTGCGCCCCAGGATCAGGAGACCATCGAGAAGATCGCGGCCCAGCGGGGCCTTTCCGGTGTGCATATCCTGGGTCAGATGGGCCAGGATGAGTTGAAGTATCTCATCGACCACAGCCACATCGGCATCGTGAATTACGGCCAGTACGACACCAATAATATCTACTGCGCTTCGGGCAAGCTCTATGAGTTTTTGTATGAGGGCAAGCCCGTGGTCACCACGTCCAACCCACCCTTGGCGGACCTTTGCGCCAAGCTGGGGGTAGGAGAAGCGTCGGACGATTATGCCCAGGCGCTGAACCGGGTGATGGATGACTACGAGGGCTACTGCAGCCGGGTGCAGCAGGCGGTGCAGAATATGAGCATTGAGGAAAATAATGACCTGCTGGCTTCTGCCCTGCGAAAGAAGCTGGGCCTGAAAGAGGAGGAAACGGAAAAGTGAGCGTAGAAATTCAAACGGAGGAGCTGAAGGCTCTGGAGCTGGATGTGCTCCGCTATATTCAAAGAAAATGCCAGGAAAACGGACTGCGGTATTACCTAATGTTTGGAACACTTCTCGGTGCCGTGCGTCATAAGGGTTTTATTCCCTGGGACGATGATATAGATATCGCTATGACACGGCCGGACTTCAAGAAGCTGATGGATCTGGCGGAGGCGGACCAGGACAGTCCCTATAAGGTGGTGTCCATGTTCAATGTGAAGGATTTTTCCTTTCCCTTGGCTAAAATGGTCGACACCCGTACCCGTCTGGTGCAGTACGGCGCTGTGGGTACCCATGAAAAGCTGGGTGTGTATGTGGATATTTTTCTCATCGACGCAGTGCCCGATGATGAGGAGGAATACAGAGCCTATCTGGGCCGGGCCAAGGCTGCCAAGCGTGCCTGGTATCTTGCCCAGCGCCGATTCATGCTGCGCCGGGGTCAGCTGGCAAAGGATATCTGCGTAGGCCTGGCGAGCCTGCCCTTTAAGCTGCACTCCTCCTGTGCAATGGCTAAGAAACTGGATGAGACCTGTGCCGCTTATGCCGGGTCTGACACGAAGCGGGAGGGGGTTGTGTTGATGGTGGATGAGCAGGACGCCTCTACGCTCACCCGGGCCCAGTGGGCGAATATAGTGGAGCTGGAGTTTGAAGGTGATCGCTTTACCGCCGTCTCCTGCTGGGACGAAATGCTGCGCCGGACCTATGGCGACTATATGCAGCTTCCACCTCCGGAACAGAGGGTATCTATTCATGATTTCAAGGTGTATTGGCGCGACGGGGCCGCAAAGCCGTCCCGGAGCTAAGTGCGTAGGGATTAAGCTATGACTGTGTTTTTAAGTGTGGTCCAGTTCCTGTGCATCGTGCTGATCATGGTGCTGGAGTTCAATAAGAAATCCCCGGCGGTGTTCCTCTGGGCCACGGTGTTTTTGATGTTTGGCGTCATGCACATGATGTCCTGTATTGCCGGGAGCAACGCCTATTCGGATGCGGTGCTCAATGAGGCGGCGCTGTTCGTCATCGGGTTCTGCGTGGTCTATGCTCTGGTGCGTATCCTGCTGCTGCGGGGCCGCATCAAAAGGCCCTACCCCTTTATGGAGGACGGCTACCTGATGGAGCTTTCCGGCCATGTCACCCGCCGGGAGAGTCTGGTATACTTCCTGGCCCTGTGCCTGGTGGTACTGGTGGATATTGCCAACAAGGCCGTCAAGCTGGGCGGCATCGGCAACATCTCCTGGGGCGCCACCCGCACCATCCAGACCTCCTATTTGAATATTTCTCAGATCTTATCGGTGGCGTTTTTGCTGCTGTCGGGCCTGCTGCTGTATGCGCTGATGCGCAGGCAGTACACCTACGCCGCTGTCATTGCGGCGGTGCTTTTCCTGCGGGTCATTATCTCCCGCAACCGGGTGGAGGTCATCCCACTGTTTGCCTGCCTGCTGGGGTACTATCTCATCAAGCGCCGGCGTATCACCATAAAGATGATCATCTTCTGCTCCATTTGCGCGTGCCTGGTGATCTATGTGGTGTATGCCCTGCGGGCCTACCGCTGGTATGGGACCATTGATAACTTCCTGGCCACCGTCACCTTTGAAAATTTTAACCGGCAGATCCTGGAATTTTTCCAGAACGATAACGGTGAGCTGGGCCTTCGAAAGTGGTTTTATTTCTATATTGACGGGGATAATCAATTTGAAAACTTCGGCCAGGGCCACAGCTATCTGCGCATGCTGCTGACCTTTGTGCCCACCCGCCTCTCCCTGGGGCTGAAGCCGGCGGATTTTGCCCAATCTATGGGCAGCGCCATCGGTATGGCCACCGGGGGCAGCATGCATCCCACCCTCTTTGGCGATGTGTATGCCAACTGCGGTATATGGGGCATTTTCATGGGTGCCTTTTGGGCCGGATACGCCACCCTCACCGATAAGATCATGGAGTATCTGAAAAGTGATATCTGCATTTTCTTTGCCTACTCCGTCTGCGCCTATGCATACGTGGTGGAGGGCCGTGGAGCGGTGTATAACGGAAATGTTATGATGGCTTACGGCCTTTTGCTGCTGGTGGTGCTGTACGCCGTGAAGAGAAGAGTGCTGTATTATGTCAGAAAATAAATATACAAGACTTGCCAAGGACACGGCGGTGTTCGCTGCGGGAAATCTGCTGACGAAGCTGATCTATTTCCTCATGGTGCCGCTGTATACCTCGGCCCTGTCCACCGCCCAGTATGCCCGGGCGGAGATGCTCAATACCCTCATCGACATCGTCTACCCCATTGCTACCATGTATGTGGTGGAGGCCATGTACCGATTCACAATAGACGACGATGCGGACCTGCAGCAGACTTATGGCATCACCATGCGCATAACCCTGTGGTCTATCCTGTTCGTGACGGTAGGTTCGGCGGTGCTGTACGCCGTTTTCCAAAATCCGGAGACGCTGCTGTTCGGCGCGCTGTATATCTCCTTCAGCATTTATAAGGCCGTGTTGCAGTTTGCCCGGGCCTTGGGCCGGAATGTGCCCTTTGCCATTGCCGGCGTTATAAACGCCCTAATGCTCACGGGCATGAACGTGCTGCTCTTGCTGGTGCTCAAAGGCGGTGTCGCCTCCTATATCTGCTCCATCATCGTGGCCAATGTAACAGCCTCGGTCTATATTTTCTTCGCCACCGGGCAAAGGAAATACATCTCCCTCCGCTTCCGGCCCGATAAGGCCCTGCGCCGGGTCATGCTCCGCTACTCCATCCCCTGCGTCCCCAATATGCTGGGCTGGTGGGTCGTGAACGTGTCCGACCGATATATGCTGCAGTATATGGTCAGCGACGCGGTGTGCGGCGTATATACGGCGGCCAGTAAGCTGCCGGCGGTGCTGTCCACTTTCTCCGCCATCTTCCAGCAGGCGTGGCAGTATTCCGCCGTGAAGGAGAGCAAGAGCGAGGACAGCGAGACCTTCTATTCCGAGATATTCACAGCACTGTCCACCTTTTTGCTGTGTCTGGCGTCGGTGGTCACCCTGTGCACGGACGTGCTGTGCCGCATCGTGCTGCAAAAGGAATTTTACGAGGGCCGGTTTATCCTGCCGATCCTGCTGGCAGCGGCGGTTTACAGCTGCTACGCGGCCTATTTCGGCACCTTCTATGGTGTGATAAAAAATAACGTAATGGTCATGGTGTCCACCATTCTGGCGGCGGTGGTCAATGTGGTGCTGAATCTGCTGCTGATCCCCCGTATGGGGGCCCTGGGCGCGGCTTACGCCACCCTGATCAGCTATGCGGTCATGGCGCTGATCCGGATCGTAGACACCCGGAAGTATGTGCGCCACCATGTACGCCTGTGGAATATTCTGGCGCAGAACGTGCTGCTGATCGCAGAGGCGGTGGTCATGACCGGGTCCGGCTCCTACCGCTATCCTGCGGCCGGGGTGCTGACGGCGGCGATCCTGGCCTTGAACGGCAAGACCATCGTTGTCATCTGGAAACGATTACTGGGTAAATTCAGAGAATACAGAGGTAGAAAAAAATGAGTAAAAAGGTAATGCTGGTGTTCGGCACCCGGCCGGAGGCTATTAAAATGTGCCCCCTGGTCAACGAGCTCAAGAGCAGGCAGGAGTTCACCACCGTGGTGTGTACCACCGGCCAGCATAGATCCATGCTGGAGCAGGTGATGCGGGCCTTTCATGTGCAGGCGGACTATGACCTGTCCATCATGAAGCAGGGGCAGACGCTTTTTGACGTCACCCAGGCGATCCTGGAGAAGATCCCGCCGGTGCTGGAAAAGGAGAAGCCGGACATCGTCCTGGTCCACGGCGATACCTCCACCACCTTTACCACGGCCCTGGCCTGCTTTTACATGCGGATCCCCGTGGGCCATGTGGAGGCCGGTCTGCGTACCTATGATATTTACTCCCCCTATCCGGAGGAGTTCAACCGCCAGGCGGTGGGTATCCTGGCCCGCTATAACTTTGCCCCCACGGAAACGGCCCGGCAGAATCTGCTGCGGGAGGGCAAGGACCCCGACAGCATCTATGTCACCGGCAACACCGCCATTGATGCCCTGCGTACCACAGTGACGGAGCATTATACCCAGGAGAATCTCACCTGGGCCGAGGGCAGCCGCCTGATCTTGCTCACCGCCCACCGCCGTGAGAACCTGGGTCAGCCCATGCATGAGATGTTCCGGGCCATCCGTCGCATTATGGACGAATATGAGGACGTGAAGCTCATCTACCCCATCCACATGAATCCCCAGGTGCGGCAGATCGCCGCCCAGGAGCTGACGGGCTGCGACCGTATCCGCCTCATCGAGCCTCTGGATGTGTTGGATTTCCACAATTTCATGGCCGCCAGCTACCTGATCCTTACCGACAGCGGCGGCATCCAGGAGGAGGCCCCCTCTCTGGGCAAGCCTGTCCTGGTCATGCGCAACACCACCGAGCGGCCCGAGGGCATCGCCGCCGGTACGCTGAAGCTGGTGGGCACCGAGGAGGAGCCCATTTATCAGAACATCAAGCTCCTGCTGGATGACCGGGAGGCCTACCGCAGCATGAGCCAGGCCAGCAATCCATACGGCGACGGCTACGCCAGCGTGCGCATCGCTGATATTCTGGCAAAAGAGGATCTGTGATCCATCATTAAATTTAGAAAAAGGATAAAGGTGATTCCATGAACGGAGAAATGAACAAGAAAGAGCGCCGCCTGTACTGGCAGGATGTGTGGCAGCGCATCAAAAAAAGCTGGGTGCTGGTGCTGGCTATCACGCTGGTGTGCGGCATCGCCATCGATCTTCTGGGCTATATGCGCAACCGGGACGGCAACGCCGTCCACATCGACCAGACCGCTGACCAGATCCGGGAGCAGCTTTCCGAGGAGGAGCAGGCGGCCGTGGAGAGCATCCTGCAGAATAAAAAGCAGATGCAGTCCATGAGCACATATCTGGAGCGTTCGGTGCTGATGAACGTGGACGTCATGCACACCGCTACCGAGAAGCTGACCTTCCAGCTGTCCGTTCCGGGCAGCGCGGCGATCCAGAGCTGCTATGAGGTGCTCACCGGGCAGGACTTTTTGCAGCGCCTGGCCCAAAAGCTCAGCTGGCAGGAGGACGCGTCCTATCTGAAGGAGCTGATCTCCGTCAGTGAGATCGACAGCGGCAATTCCCTGACCCTGTCCTCTCTGTTTGATAATGATTACATCCATCTGACCATTTACGGTGAGACCCCGGAACAGGCCGCCGCCATTGCGGATTATGTGGAGCAGGAGCTGCATGCGGTCACTCTGGCCAAGGGGAGCACCTGCACCCAGGTGAGCCGCACCCAGACCTTCACCACCGATACCAAGATCTTAGAGCGGAAGACCACGCTCAACGACTCCCTTACATCTCTTACCTCTTCCAGCACCTCTGCTCAGGCCAAGCTCAGCCGCCTGCAGAAGGATCTGCTGGCCAAGGAGATGGAGGAGGAGGGCTTTGCCCAGGAGGATATCACTCAGGTTGCCGCCGTGGAGAATCCCGCCAGTGTGCTGCAGCCGAAGTATCTGGTGGTGGGCCTGCTGTTTGGCCTGCTGCTGGGCGTGCTGGTGGTGGTCCTGCGCTATCTGGCCAGCACCTGCGTGCGCAGCGTGCGGGATCTGCAGGACCTGGAGCCCTTTGACTATGTGGCGGAGCTTACCGCCGAAAACGCCCAGGCAGGCCCGCTGCTGGCGGCCTACCTGAAGACCGTCTGCGCCAAGCGGGGCCTGACCCAGGTGGTGCTGCTGGCCTCCCAGGCATTGCAGCCGGCGGCCCAGAGTGCTGTGCAGTCGGCGGAGCAGCTTTTGCGTCAGTCCGGCCTGGAGGCCGTTTCCTGCACCATGGATACGGCGGACCCGGCGGCTCTGCAGCAGATCCTTACGGCCCAGAGCGTTGTCCCTGTGGTGGAGCTTGACCGCACCGACTGCTGCACCTTGCACCAGGAGATGGAGCTGTGCCGTCGGGAGAATATCCCGGTGCTGGCCGGCATCGTGCTGTAACAAAAGAGAGAATTAGAATGCGGGGCAAGGAGGAAAGCCTATGCAGGGACTGATTTTAGCGGCCGGAATGGGCAAGCGCCTGAAGGAGCTTACACAAAATAATACAAAGTGCATGGTCAAGGTCAACGGGGTGGCTCTCATCGACCGGATGCTGCATCAGCTGGATGCCTGCGGCTTAGAGCGCATCGTTATCGTGGTGGGCTATGAGGGGCGGAAGCTGATGGACTATATCGCTACCCTTTCCGTGGCCACTCCCATCGTGTATGTGGACAACCCGGTGTACGACAAGACCAATAACATCTACTCGCTTTTCCTGGCCCGGGACAAGCTGGAGGAGGACGACACGCTGTTGCTGGAGTCCGACGTGATCTTCGAGGACAGCGTGCTGCAAAAGCTGCTGTCCGATCCCCGGCCCACCCTGGCCCTGGTGGATAAATACGAGAGCTGGATGGACGGCACCTGCGTCAAGCTGTCGGAGGATGACCGTATTGAGGCCTTTGTGCCCGGCAGCAAGTTCGTTTTCGCAGACATTCCGGAGTATTATAAAACGGTGAATCTCTATAAGTTCAGCCGCGAGTTCTCCCAGAAATATTATGTGCCCTTCCTGGAGGCCTACTCCCAGGCCCTGGGCAATAACGAGTATTATGAGCAGGTGCTGCGGGTCATCACCATGCTGGACGATCCCCAGATCCGCGCCAAGAAGCTCTCCGGAGAAAAGTGGTATGAGATCGATGACGAGCAGGATCTGGACATTGCCAGCTCCATGTTCGCCCCTACCTGGCAGGAGAAGCTTCGGGCCGTCCAGTCCCGCTACGGCGGCTATTGGCGCTACCCGCACCTGCTGGATTTCTGCTACCTGGTAAACCCCTACTACCCGCCCCGCCGCCTGGTGGATGAGATGCAGGCCAGCTTTGGGACCCTGCTGACCCAGTATCCCTCCGGCATGCAGGTGAATAGCCTCCTGGCCGCCAAGAATTTTGGCGTCCACCGGGAGCATATCGTGGTGGGCAACGGTGCGGCGGAGCTTATTAAGTGCCTGGTGGAAAACCTGAACGGCCCCACCGGCGTGGTGCGCCCCACCTTCGAGGAGTATCCCCACCGTATGTGCTGTGAGGAGGTGGTCTTCACTCCTGATAACGCCGACTACCGCTATACGGCGGACGACCTCATGGCCTTTTTCGCCGCCCATCCGGTCAAGAATCTCATCCTCATCAATCCCGATAACCCCTCCGGCAACTATATTCCCAAGGCGGATGTGCTTCGCCTGGCCCAGTGGTGCCGGGAGAGAGAGATCTGCTTTGTGCTGGACGAGTCCTTCGTGGACTTTGCCGACGAGGCCGACAGCACCTGTATTCATGAGCCCATCCTTCGCGCGTACCCCAATATGCTGGTGATGAAGTCCATCTCCAAGTCCTACGGCGTGCCCGGCGTTCGCCTGGGTGTGCTGGCCTCGGCAGATGAGGCGCGCATCGCCGCCATGAAAAAAGAGGTAGCCATCTGGAATATCAACTCTTTCGGTGAGTTTTATATGCAGATCGCGGAGAAGTATAATAAGGACTATCGGGCGGCCCTTGTGCAGCTGCGGCAGGAGCGCCGCCGCTTCCAGGAGGCCCTGGCGGCTCTGCCGGGCCTGCGGGTGATTCCGTCCCAGGCCAACTATGTGATGGTGGAGCTTTTGGATGGACGCTCGGCCACAGAGCTTACGGCCCGGCTGCTGGAAAAGGATGTGCTGGTGAAGGACCTCTCCGCCAAGCTCTCCGGCAGGCCGTATCTGCGCCTGGCCGTGCGGAACACCCAGGATAACGACCGTCTGCTGGCAGCTCTGCGGGAAGCGCTGTGACAGAAACCGCCGCGTGCAGGCAGCTTTCCGGAGCTGCCTGCATTTTTTGTGGACGAATGGGCACATTCGTGGTATACTAATGCCCACAACCACGAGAGGAGCAACTCTATGAATACCAACTGGAACGACCCCGATTTTCAGGGCTTCGCCGGTAAAAATCCCTTCGCCGGCCGGTCTAAAAAACCCAAAAAGCCCCGCAAGGCCATCGGTACGCCCCTGGGCCGTACACTGCTGAACCTGGCGGTAACGCTGGTGGTAGGCGCGGTGTACTACTATGTGTGCCTGCCGGCGCTGAATCTGCACAGCGAGTCCTTCTATGTGTTTGCCCTGCTGCTGTGCGCGGTGTACTGCGTCATGGCCATCCTCACCTCCGGCTTTCAGGGAGAGGGACCCAAGGGCTACTTCGGCTTTGTAAAAAAGCAGTGCAAGGTCCCCTTTTTCCTGGCCCTGGCCCTGGTGCTCACCGCCCTGGTGGGCGCCGTCATCGGCTGGAGGCTCTTCCGGGCCGCTGACTACCGGGACCTGCTCGCCGTGGAGACCGGCGACTTTGCCAGCGAGGTCCAGGAGATCTCCTTCGACCAGATCCCCATGCTGGACCGGGACTCCGCCACCAAGCTGGGCAACCGCAAGCTGGGCGAGCTGGCGGACATGGTCTCCCAGTTCGAGGTGGATGACGACTATACCCAGATCAACTATAAGGATCGTCCCGTCCGGGTCACGGCCCTGCGCTATGGCGACTGGATCAAGTGGCTGAATAACCGCGCAGACGGTCTGCCCGCCTATCTCATCATCGACATGGTGACGCAAAATGTGGAGGTGGTGCGCCTAAATGACGGCATCCGCTACACCACCGCCGAGCACTTCGGCCGCAATCTGAATCGTTATCTCCGCTTCCACTATCCGACTTATATTTTCGACACCCCTGCCTTTGAGATCGACGAGGACGGCAACCCCTACTGGGTCTGCCCCCGCATCACCAACACCATCGGTCTCTTCGGCGGTACGGATGTGCTGGGGGCGGTGCTGGTGAATGCCGTTACCGGCGATACGAGCTACTATGAGGTGGGCGACATTCCCACCTGGGTGGACCATGTGTATAACGCCGACCTGATCATCAGCCAGTACGACGACCACGGCACCTATATCAACGGCTTCATCAACTCCCTCTTCGGCCAGCGTGATGTCACCGTCACCACCGAGGGCTATAACTACATCGCCCTGAACGACGATGTCTATATGTATACCGGCATCACCTCCGTGGTGTCCGACGAGTCCAACATCGGCTTTATCCTCTCCAACCAGCGCACCAAGGAGACCCATTTCTACTCCGTTGCCGGTGCCGAGGAGTATTCCGCCATGGACTCCGCCCGGGGCCAGGTGCAGCAGATGAACTACACCGCCACCTTCCCGCTGCTTCTGAACATCGCCGACCAGCCCAGCTACTTCATGGCCCTGAAGGACGCGGCGGGCCTGGTAAAGATGTACGCCATGGTCAATGTCAGCCAGTATCAGATTGTGGCCACCGGCTCCACCGTGGCCGACTGCGAGAGCAACTACCGCCTCATGCTGGCCCGCAACGGCCTCATTGACCAGAGCGATGCCGACATCACCCCCTCCGGTCAGGGTCAGGTCACCGGCACCATCGCCGAGATCCGCTCCGCCGTGGTGGACGGCAACACCTGGTACTATCTGCGCCTGCAGGACGGCCCGGTGTACTACGCCATCTCCGCCGCCGACGATAAAAACGTCGTCATCCTCTCCGTAGGCGACCAGGTCACCGTCACCTTTGCCGAGGGCGAGGACAAGATCCTCTCCGCCTACACCGTCACGGCGGCCCAGTAAGGCGGGAGCGTATGATGGATCTTATTCAAAACGCGGACTGGGCCGTCCTCCACTGGATCCAGGAAAACCTGCGCTGCGGCGCCTTGGACTTCCTCATGCCCAAGCTCACCCTTCTGGGGGAGGGCGGGGCCGTGTGGATCGTGGCGGGCCTTATACTCACCGCCAGCAGAAAGTACCGCAAGCACGGCATTTTCCTCCTGTTGGCGCTGCTGGCGGGCCTGCTCATCTGCAACATCGGGCTTAAAAACATCGTGGCCCGCCCCCGTCCCTGCTGGCAGGAGGCCATAGACCTGCTGGTGAAAAGTCCCAGGGACTACTCCTTCCCCTCGGGCCACACCTGGTCCGCGGTGACCGGGGCCTGGATCGTCACCGCAGCCAATCGTAAGTTCGGCTGGGCAGCCATTCCCCTGGCCGCAGCCCTGGCCTTTTCCCGGCTGTACCTGTTCGTGCATTTTCCGTCGGATATCCTGGCCGGAGCCGTTATCGGCGCGCTCCTGGGCCTGGCGGCGGTGCAGCTGGAGCGCAGGCTGCCCCGGAAGCTCAGTCAAGTAAAAAATTAAAAATATCCCCCATACCGCTTGGTATGGGGGATATTACATTATTATAGAGCATGCGGCGCTGTCAGGGCTGTTCACCCTCCTCCGGCAGCAGGTCCGTCATGCACTTGAGGCTGATGCCCAGGGTGGACATGTTGTGCAGCAGCGCCGAGGTGGTGGGGGGCAGTACCCCGGCCACGCCCAGCACAATAAGCGAGAAGTTAAAGCCCACAATAAACCGGTGGCTCCGGTGGATGCGTCCCATCAGCTCCTCCGCCAGGCGCCGCAGCGTCACCAGCTCAAACAGGTCCTCCGAGGCGATGGTGATGTCCGCGATCTCCCGGGCGATGGCCGCCCCGGTGGAGATGGCGATGCCCGCGTCGGCCTCAGACAGGGCGGGGGAGT
>CAKTZK010000012.1 GCA_934635515.1 uncultured Oscillospiraceae bacterium | reverse complement strand
CATCCAAAGGACAGTCCGCAAGAGCCGGGTCTCGGAGCTGCTTCATATAGCGGAAGAAATTGCGCAAGTCCAGGTAATATTCATCAACGGTTTTTTGAGAATGGGCTTTCACCGTTTCGTGGTAAGACAGAAACTCCAACAGGATCTTCGGCGAGTCCGCTCGGTAATTCATGGCCATGATATAGCACCTCACTTATAAATTCAAATATATCGCATATCAAAAGGATTCGCAAGAGCAGAAATGGGGTTGAGCGGTATTTATAACCGCAGGCGGCAAAATCCTTCCACTCAATTAAACAAAATTTTTATTTTGTTTAATTGACAGTGGGAAAAGAAACGGGGGCCGCTGTGGCTCCCCCGGCTGGATTCAATTCTACCATGCAGCTTCCCATGCGTCAACTAAACAAAATAATTGTTCTTGTTGAGTTTGTTATTTACGGTGGCCTACGAACTCCGTGGGTCTACCGCAGCAGTTACGCATTGATAGTCAGACTCTATCGAAACCAGCGTGTGTGCCTGTGTACACACACGCTGGTTTTTCTTACCGCATCAGGACTGCGCAAAAGGCACCTCTTTTTCCTCCCCCCTCATCGAGCTCTTGGCGGGTTCAATAGGCAGCATAGTAAACTTCATCCTGGCAAATGATTCAAAAAAGCTTGCATTATAACCTTGAAATTGGTATAATTGTATAGAACAATGCGAAAAATGGCAAATTTTAACAAAGGAAAGGATCAAAAATCATGAGATTGAGAAAAACAGCAGCGTTTCTCATGGCTGCGCTTATGGCGCTTTCATTGGTAGCTTGCGGATCGGAAAATGAAACAAATCCCGTCATTTCCAGTGAAACATTTATCTCCGAGGAAATTGTTGAAAACACATCCGCGGAAGAGCCGGAGTACGAGGACAAGGAGGATATTGACCGATCCGACAGCGCTGCCGTGGTATCTACATCCGCATCCGCTTCCGAGCCCCAACAGGAAACTAAGGTTATTGCGGCTCCGGAACCGCCAAGCAAGCCAATGCCTAAAGACACCTCCGCCAAAAGAAGTGACGGCTTGACTGAAAATCAGTATTGCAAAATTACAGATTATCTTGATTCGTTTTATTCCTCTATCGGTGACTTCAGTGTTAGCGTAAAGCCCGACTTATTTGCTTCAGACAGCATTGAAAAGTTGGAAACGACCATTTGGAATAGCATGATCGCTGTTCGCGAAAGATCTCTCATTGACCTACATATAAGTTATTACAATTTCAGCTTAAGGATAGCGGGCATTCGTACTATCTCTCCCTCAAAGGTCGAGATTGAAGTTTGGGAAAGCTGCGATCAGCAATATGCGGGACTGTCTGTGCTATCCAGAGAGTTTGATATTGAGCATCACTTTACCCTGGAGCTTGGGGATGACTCCATATGGCGGATCAGCAACCACAAATCTGAGTGCAACCCCTTTTATGTATTCAAATATGATGCGAGCAGTAACTCCGATGCTAAAATCGGTACTGTTTTAAGCAACATTGAAACGCGGAATGCACAATATGGCGGCGAAATCAAGGAGGAACCGGCCTGCGATCATCCGTACAACAGAGCCGCTGCGGTGGAGTATGCCCGTCAATGGGTAAACGCAAGGAATCCCAACTATAAGGCTTACGACACGCTCGGTGGTAATTGCATGAATTTTGCGTCCCAGGTGCTGCACGCGGGTGGGATCCGGCAAACGGATGGTTGGTTTTTTGAAAGTCCAAAGAGATTTTACAGGTCGTGGATCAATGTGGATGGGTTTACAGCCTATGCCGCATCCGCTTCGCCTGACAAGCTGCTTTGCAATGTAAATGCAAACTATTATTCCGGCCAGCCGGGGGATCTTATTTTGATGGGCATTGACAGCCCGACCAATCATGCCACGATTATTTGCGATGTTGTAAAAGACGGTGACGGCAGGACGGTGGATTATCTGCTGTGTTCTAACACATCGAATCTTGAAAACTTTCCGGCCAGCGCCTACTATTATACCAACCAACGATTGGTTCAGATTTTCGGCTGGAACGATGTGCCTGCAGAAAAATTTCCCTGACACGAATGGGACTCCTCCCCTTTTTACACAAAAATACCGGGAAGCGGCTTGCCTCCCGGTATTTTCATCTTAAATTCAGCAGCCCTTGATGCAGCGGAGGACAGCCATAAGGATGGAGTAATACTTGCTGTCCGGGGTATCGGCACGGCTGGTGATGACCACCGGGCAGGAGGCACCGCAGATGGTGCTGGCCATGGTCTTACCGGCGATATAGGTGCAGGCCTTATAAAGCACATTGCCGATCTCAATGAAGGGGACCAGCAGGATGTCGGCCTGACCGGCTACGGGGTCGTGGATAGCCTTATGCTTCACAGACTCCATGGAAATAGCGCCGTCCAAAGCCAGGGGGCCGGAGATGATGCAGCCCGGAACGCCGCGCTTGGCAATCTCGGCAGCGGTAACGGTGCTGGCCATCTTCTCGGTGACATTCTCCACAGCGGAAAGAACGGCCACCTTGGGGCAGTCGTTACCCAGAGCCTTTGCTACAGGCAGGGCATTTTCAACGATGCCGATCTGGGTGTCCACATCGGGATTGATATTGATGGCGGCGTCCGTGATCATGACAAAGCGGCCTTCATACTCGAAAATGCCGCACTGGCTCACCAGGCGGCGGCCACTGGCGGGAATGAGGCCGGTCTCACGGTTGAGGATGGCGCGGGCGAAGTTGGATGTCTGCAGGATGCCCTTCATGGGTATGTCGGCCTTCCCTTCCTTCACCAGCTTAATGGCGATTTTAGCGGACTCCAGCTCCTCGCCATCGAAGTCGATGATCTCATAGTCGGCCTCACTCTCGCCCATGTCGTGGAGCATCTGAACGATCTCGGCCTTTTTCCCGATGAGGGTGCCCTCCACCACACCTCTGCGCTTGGCGTTTACCACGGCGCTGAGGGCGGGCTCGTCATGGGCGTTGGCCAGAGCGATGCGCTTTTTCATATTCTGCGAGAGAACATAGGACTCGATTTCCTTAAAGGTTGTAAACATACTTATTCCTCCCTGTATGCAGGTTTGATACGGCTATATTATACGCCCAATTTTCAGCAAAAACAACAGGAAATCTGCACGGCGGCTATGGGAAGAATTAACTTGTTTTCTGCCCCGCTTTGCGGTATACTGTTCTTATCACATTGGGAGGTTAGCCTATGCTTTGGACGATCCTTTTCTATGCAGTTATCGCGGTGGGAGCGCTGCTGTTCTTTGGCCTGCTCTACTATCGCATTGATTGGGCCCGTCATCCGGAGAAGTACAAGGATCTGGAGGATACGGAAAAAAGTGAATACTGGGAAAAGAAGAAAGCCGACCAGAAAATGCGCGAAAAAAAGGCTAAGGATAAGGAAAAAGCCCGAAAACAGCAGAAAAAGCTGGACAAGATCAATCACTATCGGGCCGTTGCGGGAAAGAAGCCGCTGGATCAGAATTTGAAAGAGAAGAAATAAAAAAACACCGCCGTGAGGTCTTTCGTTAGATCTCGCGGCGGTATTTTTCGTGTCTTACAGATTATCATGGGCCAGAAGCCGGAGGATCTGGCCGATGTTCTTTACCGGTATACAGCTGAGTCCCGCGGGGGTGCGGAGCTTGTCCCCCTGCTGGGCAGGAATAATGCACTTGGTGAAACCCAGACGATGGACCTCCGCCAGGCGCTGCTCAATGTGGCTGATGCTGCGTATCTCACCAGAAAGCCCCACTTCCCCCATGGCGGCCAGCTTAGTGGGAATGGGCTTGTCCAGGTAGCTGGAGGCTATAGCTACCAGCACGGAAAGGTCGGAGGCCGGCTCATCCAAAGTCAGACCGCCGATGATGTTAAAGTAGGCATCGCACTGAGAGACCTTCAGCCCGCCGCGCTTTTCCAGCACGGCCAGGAGCATAGCCGCCCGGTTGGAATCCAGGCCGTTGCAGGTGCGGCGGGGATAGTTGGCATTGGAGGGCGCCAGCAGGGCCTGCACTTCAGCCAGAACTGGCCGTGCCCCCTCCATTACGCAGGTGACGCAGGAGCCCGGGGCGTCCTCCGGACGGCCGGAGAGAAGCATCTCCGATGGATTTTCCACCTCGCGTAGGCCGATGTCCAGCATTTCAAATACGCCGATCTCGTTGGTGGCGCCAAACCGGTTTTTAGCTGCCCGGAGGATACGATAGGTCATGTGCTGATCGCCCTCAAAATAGAGAACGCAGTCCACCATGTGCTCCAAAACCTTTGGCCCGGCAATGAAGCCCTCCTTATTCACGTGGCCGATGACAAAAACGGTGATATTCCCCTCCTTGGCCAGCTGCATAAGCTTCATGGTGCAGTCCTTCACCTGGCCGATGCCGCCTGCGGGGGAATTGATCTCCTCATTATACAGAGTCTGGATGGAGTCCACGATCAGCACATCCGGCTGCTCAGCCTGGACACATTCCAGAACATCGCCCAGATTGGTCTCGGAGAGGACCAACAGGTTGTCGCTCTCCGCCTGCAGGCGCTTGGCCCGGAGCTTCAGCTGGTGCACAGATTCCTCTCCGGAGACATAGAGCACCCGGAACTGCTCGCCCAGCTTTTTGCAGATCTGCAGCATCAGTGTAGACTTGCCGATACCGGGAGCGCCGCCCACCAAAACCAGCGATCCCTTCACCGCTCCGCCACCCAAAACACGGTCCAGCTCTCCCATGCCGGTGGAAAAACGGATCTCCTCACCGTCACTCATTTCTGTAATGCTTGTTGCCTTTACAGCACGTACGACAGAAGCGCGAGTACCCTTCCCGGTCGAGATCTTTCTATCGGGCTGCTCAACGATGGTGTTCCAGGCGCCGCAAGCGGTGCATCGGCCGGCCCATTTGGGCGTTTCATTGCCGCACTGTGTGCAATAGAACAGGGTCTTTGTTTTCATGGCTGTTTTATCTCCGTTCTGCTTTGTAGATACCCGGACGCGATGGCAGCAGATAGGCGAAGCTGATGGCTTTCCGATTGGAGAAGCTCTGCCTCCCCTGCGTTGGACAGAAATCCACATTCCACAAGGATGCCCGGGCGCTGTATCTTATTCATTAAAAATATGGAATCGTCTATTTGCTTGGCGTTTTTTTCGTTATTCCGATTGATGCTTCCATTCAGCGCCTGCTGCACGGAAACGGCCGTGCTCTGCGCCGGATCGACTGTATTATAAAACACCTGAGCGCCCCGTACTCTGGTTCCGGGAAGGCTGTTTTGATGGATACTGATAAGAAAGCTCTGCCCTGTTTCGTTGACCAGCTTTACCCGGTTATTCAGGTCCGAGACTTTCTTTTCCCGAAGCGTTTGCGCGCTGTCAGAGTAGATGGCGCTTTCGCCTGTGCGGGTCAAAAGTGTCGTTTCCCCTGTAAAAGCAAAGAGCATATCCAGCTTTTGCGTGATCTGCAGGTTGATCGTGCTTTCCGGCACGCCGGAAGCCGATACAGCACCGCCGTCTTCCCCGCCGTGCCCGGCATCCAGGATCAGCACCGTCTGCGCAGGCAGCACGCTCGCTGCGGCGGCGGGCTTGTCCCTTTGCGGCAAAAGCGCAGCTATGCCGGCGAAAATCAGCAGCATACCGACGAATATCAGCAGAACAGTTCTCTTTTTCAGCAACACGATCACAGCGCCACTCCCCTTTCGGGGCATTGTATGCGGCGGACTATTTTTATATTCTATCATATTTTACCGGAAAAGAAAATCCCCTGTCCCCTTTTCTTTGGCACCTGCATAGGATGGATTGTTCCCAATACCTATGGAGGAGGAAAACTGATGTATTCTGAAAAATCAGCGGCCTGTTCCGGTGCGGAAGGCAATGTATCCTGCACTGCGGGCCAGGGCTCGCTGCCGGGAGGCTGCGCATCGCTGGCCTTTCCCTATATTCCTATGCAGAACCAGAATCCGAAGCAGTACGATAAACGCGAGGCACTGCAGCAGGGCACACTGTTTCCGGGCCTGGATCTTCCCTTTCATCGGGAGCTGAAGACGCGTTTCCCGGCTGTAAACAGTGGCCTGTCTGAGCTTATGGCGTTGGACTTTGCCGTGGACGAATTGGGCTTATACCTAACCACACATGCCGACGATAAGGAGGCCCTGGAGCTTTATTGGAGCTATATTGCTCTGGCACAGGAGGGGCGAAAGCGTTACCAGGAGACCTATGGGCCGGTACTGCAAACCGATATCACCCCCGGTGGCTATCGCTGGCTTGAGGATCCGTGGCCCTGGGATGAAGGAGGAAATAGCTGATGTTTGTGTATGAAAAAAAGCTGCAATATCCCGTACGCATCGCCAACCCTAACCCGAAGCTGGCGGCGGTGATTATCAGTCAGTACGGAGGTCCGGACGGCGAATTAGGCGCATCCCTGCGGTATTTAAGTCAGCGATATGCCATGCCTTATGCCGAGCTGAAGGGCTTACTGACGGACATCGGCACCGAGGAGCTGGGCCACCTGGAGATGATCGGCGCGATCGTGCATCAGCTTACCCGGAATCTCTCGGAAAAGGAGATCAAAACCGCAGGTTTTGACGCCTATTTCGTCGATCATACCACCGGCGTCTATCCCACGGCGGCCTCGGGCTTCCCCTGGAATGCCGCATCCATGGCCGTAAAGGGCGATGTGATCGCTGATCTGACGGAAGACCTGGCTGCCGAACAGAAAGCCCGGGTGACCTACGACAACATTCTGCGTCTGTCCGATGACCCGGATGTGAACGATGCTATCAAATTCCTGCGTGCCAGGGAGATCGTCCATTTTCAGCGTTTCGGGGAAGGTCTACGCCTGGCCCGGGAGAAAATGGATCAGAAAAATATTTACTTCACAAATCCTGCATTTGACGCATAAAAACACAGCATCTCCTGCCAGTTCAGGCAGGAGATGCTGTTAAGTTTTATAGCTTTACAGTATTAATCATCAACGGATTTTTGCGGAAATACCAATGCGCATATAATATAGGCCAGCACACCGCTGCCACCAAGGGCGCTGAACAGTACCCAAGCCAGTCGAATCAGGGTGGGGTCAACAGAAAAATACTCCGCAATACCGCCGCAGACGCCGGCCAGGATCTTATTATCCGATTTATAAAGTCTCTTCATTGTCTTTATCCTCCGTATTCTTTTGCTTTTTTTGAATTTTACTTCCTACAAGCATGCCGATCAGCACGCCCAGGGCAAGGCCCAGAACAGAATTACCCAAAGCTCGTCCACCCCAGAAGCCTGCCGCCATGCCCAGGGCGATACCCTCCATCATCCAGGTGGACTGTTCCTCCTTAGGCCGGTTTTTGGATCGGTCGGCTCCACGCTCCTTCTGCCGCAGATAGTCTATGACGCCGGGAATGAAGATCGCCGCTGCCAAGATCGTCACGATCCATGGCAGGGCCGCCTGCACTGCTTGACTCATTCTTCGCTCTCCCCTTCTTTGATGATCCTATGATAGTCCCAAATTCGGCATTTGTCAATGAAAAAGGAGCCCCCGCCTTACAGGCAGAGGCTCCCACGAATCCGTTTTTACTTTCTATCCAGCCATGTGGGCCGCATATAAAGCTTAATAGGGTAGATCACCATGTCGTCAAGACCTTGCTCGGCCTTGGCCTTTTCCAGCTCAGGCACCAGCTTCTCCACACACGTGTTGTAGGTGATAGGCACACCCAGCTGACCGGAGAGCTCCTTGCAGAGCCTGTAGCCCTTGAGGATATCTTCCACCCTGGTCTCGCGCAGCAGGTGCGTGTTATTGATAAGTCCCTTCACCTTCAGGCCGGTCTCCGCCTGGATGGTCTGGATGTGATACAGAGCGCCCTCCAAGGTATCCGTTTCCGGGCGGTTGGCGTTCACCACGATCAGCATCTCGCAGTCAGACTCGTCCACAAAGTACTTCTTAAACTGGTTCAGCACCCGTGCGCCGGCGTTATCGCCGCCCACATCGGCTACCACCACGTAGTCTTTGTTTTCCAGAGGAGCCTTCATGCAGGCAGAAATAGCCGGCAGATCCTCGGTGATATCGTAGCCGAAGGAGTTGAAGTGGACGGCAATGTCCATGTCCTCCAAAAACTCCTGCCGCTCCCTGCTGCGGAAGTAAGGATTGGCAATATCCATATCCAGGATGGCTACCTTATCATATTCCTTTTTCAGATTGATGACATGGTTCACGGAAAACTCTGTTTTACCGCTTCCATAATGACCTACTATAAGCGTAATTCGTTTCAAAATGATTCTTCCTTCTTACTCTTTCCAGGCAGACAGAGCCGTCTTGTTGGCGGGGATCAGCTTCTCCTTCTTGCCGGTCATGGTCTTGGCCAGGACCTTGTCCATGATCTCCAGGCTCACCACACCGGAAGCGCGGATGATGGCACCCAGCATGACCATGTTGGCGGTCTTGCCGTTACCCACTTCCTGCTCGGCGATATGGGTGCAGTCCACATAGTGAACATGCACGTCCGTGCGGCGGGCCTTATAGTTGATGACGGAGGCGTTCACAAACAGATGACCGCCGGGAACCAGCATATCCTCGAACTTATCCAGAGAAGGACCGTTCATAGCCACCAGCACGTCGCAGGTAGTTACCAGAGGAGAAGCGATGGGCTTGTCGGAAATGCATACGGTGCAGTTGGCCGTACCGCCGCGCATCTCGGGGCCATAGGAGGGCATCCAAGTGGCCTCTTTACCCTCGTACATTGCAGCATAGGCCAGCATCTGGCCGATCAAAAGCACACCCTGGCCGCCGAAGCCGGCCACAAAAACCTTTTTAGTAGCCATTTACTTTACCTCCTTGACTTCCTCGGGGCACTTGAACTGCTTCACAGGATAGTAAGGCATCATGTTCTCCCGCAGCCACTCCATGGATTTAGGAGCGGACAGGCCCCAGTTGGTGGGGCAGATGGACAGGAACTCAACAAACGCGAAGCCCAGCTTCAGATCCTGCACCTTGAAGGCGCGGCGGATAGCGGACTTAGCCTTGCGCACATTGGCGGGAGAATCCAGAGAAACGCGCTCCACATACACGGCGCGATCCTGCACGGAGATCAGCTCGCACATACGCATGGGCATACCGGCCTGCTCCACGGTACGGCCCTCCACGCAGGTGGTGGCCTTCTGGCCGATCAGCGTGGTGGGGGCCATCTGGCCGCCGGTCATGCCGTAAATAGCATTGTTGATGAAGAAGGTGCAGAACTTCTCGCCGCGCTCGGCAGCGTGAATGATCTCGTTGGTACCGATGGAGGCCAGGTCGCCGTCGCCCTGGTAGGTAAATACCGGGGAGTTGGGATGCACGCGCTTGATGCCGGAGGCAACAGCGGGGGCACGACCGTGGGGAGACTCGATCATATCAACATTCATGTACTGGTGGGCAACGATAGAGCAGCCCACGGGAGAAACCGCGATGCAGTTACCCAGGTCGCCGCGCTCCTCCAGCACTTCCATGATCAGACGATGGGCAATACCGTGCGTGCAGCCCGGGCAGTAGTGCAGCTCGGTCTCACGCATACCTTTTGTATATTCAAATACGGGCTTCAACTTACTTCACCTCCATAATCTTCTTGGTCCGGTCAACGATCTCCTGGGGATCCAGCAGCATACCACCGACGCGGTTGATGAGGCTGACGGGCAGCTTGCACTCCACAGCCAGCTTCACATCGTAGATCATCTGGCCCTGGGACAGCTCCACAGAGATGATCTGCTTGGTGGTGTTGAAGTCGATCTCCTTAAAGGCGTTCACAGGGAACGGCCACAGGGTCTTGGGACGGATCAGACCGACCTTGATGCCCTCCTGGGCCAGCATCTCCATGGCCTCCATGGCGATACGAGAGGTGGAACCATAAGCCACAAACACGACCTCGGCGCCGGCAAGATCACGGGACTCCCAATCCTGCAGCTCGCGCTCGGCCTTTTCGTACTTGGGCCAGTATTCATTGATGTAGTTCTCCAGCAGCTCCTGCTTGAGCCACACGGAGTTGATGGCGTGACGGTCTCTCTTGTTCTTGTGACCGGTCAGTGCGTAGGGCTTGATCTGGGGGATCTCGTCCTCGGTGGGAGCGGGCTTAGCCTCGGGCATCACCACAGGCTCCATCATCTGGCCCAGCATACCGTCGGCCGCGATGATCACGGGATTTCTGTACTCATCGGCCAGGTCAAAGGCCTTGCCGATCATGTCGATGGCTTCCTGGATGGAGTTGGGAGCCAGCACGATGGTGTGATAGTCGCCGTTGGAGCCGCCGCGGGTGACCTGATTGTAGTCGGCCTGGCCGGGCTGGATGGAGCCGATGCCGGGGCCGCCGCGCATGACGTTGATGATGACCACAGGCAGCTCTACGGAGCAGAACAAGCCAATGGACTCCTGCATCAGTGCGATACCGGGAGAAGAAGAGGTGATAAGCACACGGCCGCCGGCAGCGGATGCGCCGTAAGCCATATTGATAGCGCCCAGCTCAGACTCGGCCTGGATGAACGCACCGCCGGCCTTCTTCAGCTCTCTGGACATATACTCAGGGACCTCGCTCTGCGGGGTGATGGGGTAACCGAAATAGTATCTGCAGCCGGCGTTGATAGCGGCGGCAGCGAAGGCTTCGTTACCCTTCATTAATTTCTTTTCTGCCATTTCTCTGTTACCCTCCTACTTATTCCTCAACATAGACATTGATGATGCCATCGGGGCACATCATTGCGCAGCTGGCACAAGCAATACACTTGTCCGGATCCGTTACGCTGATGGGATGATAGCCCTTTCTGTTCACAGCCACATCATCAAGCTTCAGGATCTTCATGGGGCATGCGCTCACACACAGTTCACAGCCCTTGCAGCGGTCTGCTCTGAAAACCAGTTTTCCTTTCTTTGCCACTTGACTCACTTCCTTTACTGTTTTCCGGCGGAAAAACGACTCCCACCAGATATCAATATTATAGCGAAAAAATGCGCAATCGTCAACGGATTATGATGGTATATTAGCCCCGTTTTAGTGATTTCATCCATTTAATGAAAAAATAACTCGATTTTTGTGCAAGTTTTTCACGGGTTTATTTTCTTGAAAGTAAACCGAAACACAGTTTCACTTTGTGAAACAAATGGTTGACTTTATAGAAAAAAATTGCTATAATTAAGTTGCTGTAATGGAGGTGCGAATAATGAGTTCCTTTGGGTATCATGTTGGTCAGCGTATAAAAAAATACAGGAAAAGCCGTGGCTATACCATCGAGCAGTTTTCCGCTATGATCAATAAAAGCAAGGCCACCGTCTCAAAATATGAAAACGGGACCATCACCATTGACATAGAGACGCTTTATGCCATATCGCAAAAGCTGGATATTGACCTCAAGTGTTTTATCGACTATAACCCCCCGGTGGCTCATGCCGAACCGGTGCTTCCTAAAAATTTCTATTTTAACCAGCCCCGGGCCTATATGTACTATTATGACGGCCGCGTGCGCCAGATCGTTCGCTCTCTCCTGTGCTTCTCCCCTTCCGCCGCAGGCGAGGTGGTGGATGTGATGCTCTATGTGGGCGTGGAGGATTTTTCCAACCCTGACCGCTGCCAGCACCTTTTCACCGGTGAGATGAAGGCTTACGATACCATCACCCACATGGTGCTCAATAATCAAATCAACGAAGCGGAGAAAATGTATATCTGCATGCTCAACCCCATGCAGACCCGCACCCCGGCCATCGGCCTCCTCTCCGGCATCGGCAGCAGCCCCTTCTTCGCCCCCATTGCGGTGAAAACGCTGATCTCCAAGGAACCCCTGGAAGAGAGCGACCGCCTGCTCAATACGATTAAACTGGATAAGGACGATTATCACCTGCTGAAGTATTATAATATGATGGTGGTCAACCGTCCTGCCGCCCTTTTTTTGGACTGACGGCATAACCAGACACAGACGCTGTGCCGGACCCCTGTGGTCCGGCACTTTTTCAGCTCATTTTGAGAATTTCACGCTTCAGCCGCAGAATAATGCGTTTTTCAAGCCGTGAGATGTAGGACTGGGAAATGCCCATCCGGTCGGCCACCTCCTTCTGGGTCATCTCCTTTTTTCCGCCCAGTCCAAACCGCAGCGTGATGATGTCCCGCTCCCGGGAGGAGAGCTTTCCCACCGCATCCTGCAGCAGCTTGCGGTCCACATCCGCTTCGATGGGCCGCATCACCGTGTCGCCGTCGGTGCCCAGCACGTCGCTGAGCAGCAGCTCCTTGCCGTCCCAGTCCGTGCTCAAGGGCTCGTCAAAGCTCACCTCCGTCCGCTGGGCGGAGTTTTTTCGCAGGTACATGAGAATTTCGTTTTCAATGCACCGGGAGGCGTAGGTGGCCAGCTTGATGTTCTTATCCGCCCGGAAGGTGTTGATGGCCTTGATAAGCCCGATGGTGCCGATGGAAATAAGGTCTTCCATGTTGATGCCCGTGTTTTCAAACCGCCGGGCCAGGTATACCACCAGTCGAAGATTATGCTCAATGAGGGTCTGCCGCACGGCAAAGTCGCCCTGACCCATCCGGGCAATGAGCTCCGCCTCCCTTTCCCGGCTCAGCGGCTGCGGCAGCGTGTCACTGCCGCCTATGTACATGATCTTATCCGGCCTTGCCAGACGCAGCAGTCTGTGCCAGATCCGCATCAGAAGCTTTTTCAGCGTTCTTCCTCCTTTCCCCTTCTCCGCCCCACAGGGCCCGGTATGCCCCGCCGTCGCTGACAGGCCCCGGCGAAATGGCAATAAGCGTTTTCGGCATCCGCCTGCGGTGCAGGGCTATGTAGTCGCTGCGCACGGCCAGCAGCAGCCCTGACTCCGTGCCCACGCTGCGAAAGGGCAGCAGTGTGAAATGGAGTCCGCTCCCCCCGTCATAAAGCCGCGCCATAGCCGCTTCCGGGGCGGTGGTCTCTCGGATGATATCCGCCTCCGCTTCCGGCAGCAACTCCAGGATCGCCGCCTGTTCCATAACCAGCACCGGCCGCCCGTCCACAGGGTTTCGCAGCGTGTTTCCTGTGTCGTGAAGGGCCGTTACCTGGCCGGTGTTCCCGCCTATGGCAATTTGTACGTTCATCAATTCTCCCCCTCCGTGTCGCGCGCCCTGCCGAAACAGCAGGTGCGGCGCCAAACTCAGCGCCGCCGTGCCGCCCAGCAGCAGCTTCCAGTCGATCTCGGCCCGGTAGATTTTTCCTACCAGTAGGCCCGGCGCGCCTACGCAGAAGCCCACGGCCAGTATCACCCCTGCCAGGGCTCCGGAGAGGAGAAAAAACAGGCCCGTCAGCTTCCAGCGTCCCCGCTCCCGGCCATAGGCCAGCAGAGCCATGGCAGCGCCCGAGACAGCCTTGCACGCAGGATGCGCCAGCCAGGTAAGACCCGGCAGGAACACCGCTGCCGCGTACAGGCCCCCGCCTGCGCCGCACAGGAGAAACCGCACCCGCCGCAGCGGCGTGCCCGCCAGCCGCGCCGCCGCCAGCAGCAGCAAATAATCCACCGCCAGATTCAGCAAAAATACCCGGTCTATGTAAATGCGCAACGGTCTCCCCCCTCTCCGCTACGATTATAGCCCCGTCCCGGTGAGAATCCCGTCATATCCGGGCGCACATAGCTGCCGAAAATTCCTTGGGATCTTATGGCAAAAAAATGTACCCCGCCAAAATGACAGGGTACATTTTCCGATGAATTATTATAGCTAAAACTTAGAACGCCTTGCCGTTGCAGCCCAGCACGTCCACGATCTTGTGGGCCACCATGTCATGGATGGCCTGGCGGGCAGGCTTGAGATACTGCCGGGGATCGAAATGATCCGGATGCTCCGCCAGATACTCCCGGATGGACGCGGTCATGGCCAGGCGCAGGTCGGAGTCGATGTTGATCTTGCAGACGGCCATGGAGGCAGCCTTCCGGAGCTGATCCTCGGGCACGCCGATGGCGCCGGGCATATTGCCGCCGAACTTATTGATCTTCTCCACGAACTCCTGGGGCACGGAGGAAGAGCCGTGCAGCACGATGGGGAAGCCCGGCAGCTTCTTCTCCACCTCCTCCAGCACATCAAAGCGCAGCTGGGGCTTGGTGCCGGGCTTGAACTTATAAGCGCCGTGGCTGGTGCCGATGGCGATAGCCAGGGAATCGCAGCCGGTCTTTTCCACAAACTCCTGTACCTCCTCAGGGCGGGTGTAGGAGGAGTCCTCGGCGGAAACATTCACCTCGTCCTCAATGCCGGCCAAGGTGCCCAGTTCCGCCTCTACCACCACGCCGTGGTCGTGGGCGTACTCCACCACCTGACGGGTCAGGGCGATGTTCTCGGCAAAGGGCTTGGAGGAGGCGTCGATCATCACGGAGGTGAAGCCATCGTCAATGCAGCTCTTGCAAAGCTCAAAAGTGTCGCCGTGGTCCAGATGCAGGCAGATGGGCAAGCCCGTGTCGATGACGGCGGCCTCTACCAGCTTCATCAGATAGGTGCGGTTGGCATAGGCCCGGGCGCCCTTGGACACCTGCAAAATAACCGGGGCCTTCAGGTCGGCGGCGGCGCCGGTGATGCCCTGAATGATCTCCATGTTGTTCACATTGAATGCGCCGATGGCGTAGCCGCCCTTATAGGCCTTTTCAAACATTTCCTTCGATGTTACCAGAGGCATAGTTATAATCTCCTTTACATTATAAATTCAAATTCTATATCGAATTGCACTCTTGCCATAGATTTTACCACATAAATCGGAATTTGCAAGGGTTGGCCGTTTACTTTATGCAAATCTCATGGTAGAATAGGGTAGCTGATTCCGAAAAAATATTCCACATACATCATCGCAGGAGGTATTGATTCCATGAATGTACTGAAAGGCGCCTGTATCATCGGCCAGTCCGGCGGGCCTACATCCGTTATCAACGCCAGCGCCTACGGCGTTATCGACACGGCGCTGAAAAGCGGCGTTATCACCCGGGTGTTGGGCGCGGAGCACGGCATCAAGGGTGTACTGAATGACAGGCTGTTCGACATGGGCCAGGAGGACCCCGAGGAGCTGCGTCTGCTGAAATACACTCCCTCCTCCGCCCTGGGCTCCTGCCGCTATAAGCTGGCCGACCCCGCCGTGGACGACACGGATTTCAAGCGCATCCTGGAGATTTTCAAGAAATACGATGTCCGCTACTTCTTCTATAACGGCGGCAACGACTCCATGGATACCTGCAACAAAATCAACCAGTACATGCAGTCTGTGGGCTATGAGTGCCGGGTCATGGGCGTACCCAAGACCATCGACAACGACCTCTTCGGCACGGACCACTGCCCCGGCTACGCCTCCGCCGCCAAGTACATTGCCACATCCTTTATGGAGGTGTATCTGGACTCCCATGTGTATGACACCGGTATGGTGGTGATTATGGAGATCATGGGCCGCCATGCTGGCTGGCTGGCCGCCGCCTCCGCTCTGGCCAGTGAATACGGCGCCGGCCCGGACCTCATCTATTTGCCGGAGACGGACTTTGATATGCCGAAGTTTATTGACGATGTGAAGCGGGTCTACGCCAAAAAAGGCAACTGCCTGGTGGCGGTGTCCGAGGGCATCCACTACGCCGACGGCGGCTTCGTCTCCGAGGCCAAGGTGGAAAAGACCGATGGCTTCGGCCACGCTCAGATGGGCGGCCTGGCCTCTATTCTGGCAGAGGTCATCAAGGAGGAGATGGATGTGAAGGTCCGTGGTATCGAGCTGAACCTTCTGCAGCGCTGCGGTGCGCATCTGGCCTCCGAAACGGACATTGAGGAGTCCTTCATGGCCGGTAAGGCCGCGGTGGAAAACGCCATTGCCGGTATCAATGGACGCATGATCGCCTTTGAGCGGGGCATCCAGAACGGACGCTATGCCTGTAAGACCAAGCTGGTACCCCTGATGGAGGTGGCCAATGTGGAAAAAAAGATTCCCCGCTCCTGGATCAATGAGGACGGCACCGGCGTAAATCATCAGTTTATTGAGTATGCGCTGCCCCTGATCCAAGGCGAGCCGGACCTGCCCAAGCAGGACTCCCTCCCCCGCTTTGCCAAGCTGAAAAAGATTTTGGCCAAGTAAAATATTGCACTGCAAAAAAGGATCGGCAGCCCATGGGCCTCCGATCCTTTTTTGTTATTTCTCTTTATTCTTCAGATAGATCAGCTGCAAGCCCTCCATCAAAAGATATTTGTCATAAATAATATGGTTGCGGCAATAACGCACGATGACAGGCGCGTTGCCGCCGGTGGCCACGATGGTGGGTTTTTCACCGGGGATGGTCTCTCTGATACGGTCGATGATACCGTCCAGCATTCCCGCTGAGCCGTAAACGATACCGTTGCGCATACAGTCCTCGGTGTTTTTTCCTATGAGGTTCTTGGTTGGATGCTGCAGGGCCACATTTTGCAGCAGGGCCGAGTGCTCGGACAGCGCATCCAACGACAGCCGTACCCCCGGGAACATCATGCCGCCCTCATAGGTGCGCTGGCGGGAAATGTAGGAGATGGTGGTAGCCGTACCCATTTCAATCATAATGATGGGAGCGGGATACTTTTCCAATGCCGCCACGGCGTTGGCCACCAGATCGGTGCCCAGTTGATTGTGTACCTCCATACGAATATTCAGTCCTGTCTTGATACCCGGTCCTACTACCATGGGCTCTTTGCCCAGCAGACGGGTCAGCGCCTTGTGCATCATAAAGTTGATGCCCGGCACCACGCTGGAGAAAATAGCCCCGGTGACCTGGTGGATATCGTAGCCATAGAGAGCAAACAGATTCATCAGGTCAATGCTGATCTGGTCTGCGGTCTTACGACTGTCTGTGTCGATGGAGGCCAAGAATTTGAGATCCCGGCCCTCTCCAAAGAGACCAACACTGATGTTGGAGTTCCCAATGTCAATAGCAAGCAGCATACCGGCTCTCCCTTCCGCTTTTTCTTTATCATAACACGCTTTTTCCCAAAAAACAAGACGGATGCTCTGCGCAACCGTCTTATTCTTTGTAATGGCATTCCCCTTTACAGAATTATGCAGATAAGGCCTCCGCTGCCTTCGTTGATGATGCGCTCCAGAGCCTCACGCATTTTTTTCTGAGAAGGCTCCGGCATCCGTTTGAGCTTGGCCTGCAGGTCGTCGCCTACGATCTCATTGAAGCTGCGGCCAAAAATATTGGACTGCCACAGTTTTTGCTTGTCGCCCTGGTACTGCTGGAGGAGGTAATTTACCATGTCCTCCGACTGCTTTTCGTCGCCGACTATGGGGGAAACGGTGGTCGCAATGTCTGCCCGGATCATATGAATGGACGGCGCACTGGCCTTCATCTTCAGACTGTACCGTCCCCCCTGCCGCACGATCTCCGGGTCCTCCAGCTTCAGCTCTCCCAGCTCCGGCGTCACGATTCCATAGCCGGTGCTGTAGGCCGCCCGGAGGGCCGGGGCCACCTTATCATATTCCCGACGCACCTTGGAGAGATCCGTGAGCAGATCCATCAGGTCGCCGTCATCCTGCACTGTAAAGCCCGTTTCCTTGCCAACGGTTTCGTAAAACAGCGCCCTGGGCGGATCCATTTCCAGCGCAGCACAGCCCAAGCCCAGGTCCATTTGCCGCAGCTTAACGCACTCGATCATGTCGCTCTGCTCCAGCTCCCGGACCACGGCATCCATCTGCCGCATATGGGTCAGCTGCCCTCCCTCCCGGGCAACCAGCTCCACCATGGTTTTTTTGATGGGATGCTCCTCCGGCAAGACCTCCACCCAGGACGGGAAAAACACATCCAGCTCCTGCAAGGGAAACTCGTACAGTAAGCTCTGGATAATCTCCTGTATCTCCCCCTCGCTCAGACGCAGGCAATTCACCGGCAGGCATTTAGCATCATACTTTCTGCTCAGGCTTTCGGCGATTTCGGTTGCCTCGGCGCTATCGGGCTGGGCGCTGTTTACCAGAACCACAAAGGGCTTTCCGATGGCCTGCAGCTCCCGGATAGCCCGCTCCTCCGCCTCCAGATAATCCTCCCGGGGAATTTCCGTCACCGTACCGTCGGTGGTAATGACGATACCTACGGTTGCATGCTCTGATATGACCTTGCGGGTACCGATTTCCGCCGCCTCGGCCAAAGGTATCTCGTGATCCAGCCACGGAGTCATTACCATACGAGGGGCCAGGTCCTCAAACTGTCCCATAGCGCCCGGCACCAGGTATCCCACGCAGTCCACCAATCTAACACCGAATTCTGCACCGTTGGGCAGGCGGAGCTGCACCGCCTTCTCCGGGATAAATTTGGGCTCGGCGGTCATAATGGTGCGCCCGGAGCCGCTCTGAGGCAGCTCGTCAATGGCCCGGTCCCGGCTGAAGTCATCGTTCATCCGGGGCAGCACCTGGGTCTGCATAAAGCGCTTGATAAATGTGGATTTTCCCGTGCGCACAGGCCCCACCACGCCGATATAAATATTGCCGTCCGTTCGCTGGGCCATGCTTTCATAAATATCTGTGACCTGATTCGTCATTTCCAACCATTCCTTTCTCCTGCAAACGGCAAGGCCGTCACTGTCGTTTGCTCTACTGTATGAAAAGGCAGGTCGGTTTAGACGAAAAAAACGCACCCCGGCTGGGGTGCGTTGAGACTGTCGAAAAACCCTCCGGGTTTTTCCGACAAAAGGTTTGCGGTCTGCTGCGCGCATAATTTGTCCGTCTGTGACGGACAAATTCCACACTGGCAGCCCGGATGGGGCGCAAGATCAGCTAAAAATCAGTCCTGCTGCCAGTTGTGCCACACATTCTGGACATCCTCGTTGTCATCCAGCATATCCAGCAGCTTTTCCATGTTCTTTACATCGTCCTCACCGGTCATGGTGACATAGTTCTGGGGGACCATCTCAAGCTCGGCGCTCTCGAAAGTATAGCCCTTCTTCTCCAGCGCCGCTACCACATCGTTGAAGGCGTCGGGGTCCGTGGTAATTTCAAAGACAGGGCCATCGGCGGAGAAATCCTCTGCGCCGGAGTCCAAAGCGTCCATCATCACGGTATCCTCGTCCAGCTCCTCATCTTCATTGCTGATGACGATGACGCCCTTGCGGTCAAAGCTCCAGCTAACGCAGCCCTGCGCGCCCATGCCCTTGCCGAACTTATCAAAATAGTGGCGGATTTCCGGAGCAGTGCGCTGGCGGTTGTCGGTGAGGGCCTCCACAATGACGGCCACGCCGCAGGGACCATAGCCCTCGTAAGTAACGGACTCGTAGTTATCGGTGTTGCCTGCGCCCAGGGCCTTGTCGATGGTGCGCTTAATGTTATCATTGGGCATATTGGCGGCCTTGGCCTTGGCAATAACGGTGGCCAGGCGGGAGTTATTGGCGGGATCGCCGCTGCCACCCTGCTTCACCGCCACAATGATCTCCTTGGCGATCTTAGTAAAGGCGGCGCTGCGCTTGGCGTCAGCTGCGCCCTTGGTTTTTTGAATATTGTGCCACTTGGAATGTCCTGACATAGTTTACTCTCCTTCAAATGCAGTATTGGATGACCTCGCTTTTATGCGAGATCGAAGTGGAAACGGAAACTGCGGAAAATGCCGCCTGCAGCCGCCGACACAGCTCGGGAACAATGACCTGCTCCGTAGGAAAATGCCCGGCGTCGACGAGGTTCAGCTCTTTTGTGTCCAGAAAGTCGTGATAGCGAAGATCGGAGGTCACAAAAGTGTCGCAGCCCAATGCAATAGCCTGCGCGATATAGTCGCCGCAGGCGCCGCCGCCCACCGCTACCCGGCGGACAGGCTTGCCGCAGTCGGTATAGCGCAATCCATTGCATCCTAATGATTTTACCACAAACCGGGTGAAGTCCACAAGGGGTATTTCACATTTTAATGTGCCTACCCGGCCAATTTTTTCTTCCGTAAGGGGCTGGGTGTCCAAAAGGCCCAGCTTTTCGGCCAAAACATCGTTGACGCCGCCCTCTGCCGCGTCCAAATTGGTATGCATGCATATAGCGGAAATATGATTTTCCACCAGTCTCGTAAGGATGCGGCCCTGGCGGTCGTCGGCGCGCAGGGTCTGCACCGGGTGCCAGGCGCAGTTCATCACCGGGTGATGGGATACGATCAGGTCGGCCCCGGTCTGCACGGCCTCCTCCACCACCGACTCGGTGATGTCCAGCGTCGTGAGGATCTTTTTTACCTCCCGGTCCGGGTCGCCCACAAGCAGCCCCACATTGTCCCAGTCCGCCGCCAGATCGGCCGGAGCCCAGTTATAAAGATATTTTTCCACTTCTCCAACGGTGATCATAGCTGCGCTCTCCTCTCTGTCAAGGCTTGTTTGATTTTTTCCAGCGAGTCGGCCCGCATCCGGTTTTCGCCGCTGCCGCTTTTCCGCAGCCCGGCCTGAGCCTGCTCCAGGCGGCGGATGCGCTGCGCCAGGTATTCCTTTGCCAGCGGATCGACCTCAATGTCCAGGCCCCCGTAAATCTCGCCCACAGACAGAGGCGGCTGCTCTCCGCCGAATACCGTGAATACGGGGTACAGATAGTCCTTGTCCCGCACCAGCCGCTCGGCGCTCTGGGCGTAGCCGTTTTCATTGAGCCAGCGGCGCAGGTCCTCCTGCTTGGTCATGGGCTGGAGCAGCAGAAGCGCGCCGTCCTTGGTCCAGGGCGCGTGGGACAGTATATGGATGATGGTCTCACCGCCCATGCCGGCAATGACCACCGTGTCCGCATCCTCCGGGCCGATGCCCCGAAGCCCGTCGCTGCAGAGAAAGCTCAGGCCGGTCACCACGCCGTACTGCTCTGCCGTGCGCCTGGCATGCTCCAGGGGGGCAGGCCCGATGTCGGCGGCAATAGCGGATGCGATGTGTCCCCTTTGCAGCAGATAGACCGGCAGATAGCCATGGTCGGTCCCGATATCCGCCAGTTTTGCGCCCCGGGGCACCAGGTCAGCCAAAAGCTGCAAGCGCGGCTGCAAATGCAGCTGTTCCATCATGTTTCACCTCATATAGACAAACGCAAGCGCATACGGTCAAAGCCGTATGCGCTTGCCGTTTTTTTGCTTACTTGTTGGCTTCTTCGTTCACCAGGGCCAGCAGCTTCTCGCAATCCACGCCATGGACCATGCAGGCCTCCTCTACGGTCTCGCCGCGGGAAGAGGGGCAGCCCAGGCAGTGCATGCCGATGGACAGGAAGATGGGAGCCGTCTGGGGTGCAACGTCCAGAATATCACCGATAATGGTGTCTTTTGTAATTTCAATCATGGTCTATAACCTCCATACATACTTTGGTTTATATATTATAACCCGATTTATTCCTGTTTTCAACAGAAATTTTTTTCTTTTGCCTCAAAAGAAAACCGGCGCAGAAAACCTGCGCCGGTCAGCATATTTATACAAGCAAAGAATCAGCCGTTCTCTCTCATCTTGGCGAAGCAGTCGCTGCAGTAAACAGGACGGTCGCTCTTGGGCTCGAAGGGCACCTTGGCCTCGCCGCCGCAGGCAGCGCAGGTAGCGGTGAAGTACTCCCGGGGACCACGGGCGGCGTTCTTGCGGGCATCACGGCAGGCCTTGCAGCGCTGGGGCTCATTCTGGAAGCCTCTCTCCGCATAAAACTCCTGCTCACCGGCAGTGAAAACGAACTCCTTGCCACATTCTTTGCACACTAAAGTCTTATCTTCGTACATGATTTTACCCTCTCTTTGAGAAATATATTGCGCTCAGCCATTGCTGATATCGCCGGAAGAAATTTGCCGCGCTACTTTGCGGCGGATACGCTGAACGGCATTGTCCACGGATTTATAGGGCTTACCCACCATGGCTGCTATCTCGCCGCAGCTGCAGCCGTCCAGATACAGGTCCAGGACACGGATCTCCAGGTCGGAAAGCTGACTGCGAACTCGATTCAGCAGTGCCGCAGCCTTTTCACGGTCGATAAGCAGATCCTCCGGATCCAGCAGACTGTACTGTGGCTGCGCGTCAAGCAAAAATGCATTCAGGGGTACGGATTCATTGAGCGGACTATGTTTGCCGGCAAGGGACGAGCGAATCACCGAATATAACCGCCGGCGGATGCAGACCTCCGCAAAGGTCTGGAAGCTGGCCTCCCGATCCGACCGGAATTCGCGCATGGCCTTTATAAGCCCAAGCATGCCCTCCTGCAGCAGATCTTCACTGTCGCCTCCCGCCAGGAAAAAGGGATGCGCGCAGCTGCGAACCAATTTGTGGTAACGGCAGGCCAAGATCTCCTCTGCGACGGCGTTTCCGTTTTGCAGAGCCAGGCACAGGCTCTCATCGGAGAGCTGCTGCAGTTGGTCGTACTGCCTTTGCACATATCCATCCATTCCTCATTATACCTTTTCCATGAATTAGTTGTCAAGCAATTTGCAAAATTTTGTTAATACTATGTAAAATCTTACAGGGTTTTTATGAAATCAGCCAAAGTCTGCGCCACGGTATGAGCTGTCTCGACGGTTTTCGCCTCCACCATCACACGGATCAGCGCCTCCGTGCCAGAAGGACGCACCAAAATGCGGCCCTCACCATGGAGCGACTCCTCCTGCCTGCGCACCTGCTCCCACAGACGCTCATCAGCCATGATGCGCTCCTTGGCCCCGCCTACGGCGGACACAGGCACATTGATCAGTTCCTGGGGATACTGTGCGCAGCAGGACACCAGCTCCGAGGCCGGGACACCCGCCTCGCAGTAGGCCTGGATGAACTGCAGGGCCGTCAGCTCGCCGTCGCCGGTGGTGGCAAACTCCCGGAAAATGGTGTGGCCCGACTGCTCGCCGCCGATCATATAGCCGCACTCGATCATCTTCTCCAGCACATGGCGGTCACCCACGTCGGTGCAGACCAGCAGATAGTCCCCCTTGCGGCAGAACTCATGCAGGCCCAGGTTGGACATGACCGTTGCCACGATGGCATCGCCGTTGAGGATGCCCCGCTTGCGCATGGACTTGCCGCAAACGGCCAGCACCTTATCGCCGTCGATGATATTGCCCTTTTCGTCCACCAGCAGGCAGCGGTCAGCGTCGCCGTCAAAAGCGATGCCCAGGTCATACTTCCCTGCTACCACGCCCTGGCACAGGGTCTCCATGTGGGTGGAGCCGCAGCCGTTATTGATGTTGATGCCGTCGGGCTTATCGAAGATGAAATCCGCATGCAGAGGCAGCTTGCCGAACAGGTCCGGCGCCGTGGCGGAGGCTGCGCCGTTGGCGCAGTCCACCAGTACCCGCAGACCGCGCATATCGCAGTCCACGGTGGAGAGCAGATGGTCAATATAATCCGACTTCATTTGGCGCATGCCGTGCAGGCGCATGCCGATCTGATCGTGGGTCTTGACGGGCAGCGTTTCTCCGGAGAGAACGATCTTCTCCACCTTCTCCTCCATCTCGTCGGAGAGCTTGTAGCCCTGGCCGCCGAAGACCTTGATGCCGTTGTGCTCGTAGGGATTGTGGGAGGCGGAGATAACGATGCCCGCGTCCGCCTCCTCCTGCACCGTCAGAAAAGCCACCGCCGGGGTGGGGATGGTGCCAAAAGGCATCACGCTGCCGCCCATAGAGCAGATGCCGGCCATCAGCGCAGACTCCAGCATATCCGAGGAGATGCGCGTATCCTTGCCGATGCTGATGGTGGGGGCGCTGCCCTTTTGCTCCGTTAAAACAATGGTGATGGCCTGGCCCACACGGTAGGCCAGCTCCGCCGTAAGCGTCTCCCCTACTACACCGCGAATACCATCGGTGCCGAAAAGTTTACCCATTTCAATCATTCCTCCAAAATTCTTATAGTGAAAGCTGCTCCTGGCCCAGATAAGCCAGATGCAGGTGGTCGTATGCCTTTTTGGTAACGCAGCGGCCCCGAGGCGTCCGGGTCAGGAAACCCAGCTGCATCAGGTATGGCTCGTATACATCCTCCAGGGTGACGGACTCCTCTCCGATGGTGGCCGCCAGGGTCTCCAGTCCCACCGGGCCGCCGCCGTAGTTTTCGATGATGGCCCGGAGCATCCGCCGGTCCACCGGGTCCAGGCCCAAGTGGTCGATCTCCAGCGCCTGCAGCGCCTGATCCGCCACCGAGTCGGTGATGACGCCGTCCGCCTTTACTTCAGCAAAGTCCCGCACGCGGCGGAGCATCCGGTTGGCGATACGGGGCGTGCCCCGGGAGCGCCGGGCGATCTCCATGGCCCCGGAGGGCTCAATGGGCACCCGTAAAATACCCGCGCTGCGGGTGACGATCTGGGCAAGCTCCTCCGGGGAGTACAGCTCCAGCCGCAGTGTAACGCCGAAGCGGTCCCGCAAGGGTGCGGACAGCTGCCCAGCCCGGGTGGTGGCGCCGATGAGGGTAAAATGGGGCAGGTCCAGCCGAATGGAGTTGGCTGACGGCCCCTTGCCGATGATGATGTCGATGGCGTAGTCCTCCATGGCGGGGTAAAGGATCTCCTCCACGGAGCGGTTCAGCCGGTGGATTTCGTCTACAAACAGGATGTCGTTTTCCTGCAGATTGGTCAGCAGAGCCGCCAGGTCGCCGGGCTTTTCAATGGCCGGGCCCGAGGTGATGCGGATATTCACGCCCATCTCCGCGGCGATGATGCCGGCCAGAGTGGTCTTGCCCAGGCCCGGAGGGCCGTGGAGCAGCACGTGGTCCAGCGACTCTGTGCGGCGGCGGGCCGCCTCAATAAAAATAGAAAGATTCTCCTTGGCCTTGCTCTGGCCGATATACTCCTGCAGCGTGTGGGGGCGCAGGGAAAGCTCTCCGCTGTCCTCCGGCTGAAAGGTGGTGGACACCAGGGAATCGTCAAATATATCGTTGCCGAAATCAATACTCACGCTTCATTCTCCTTTTAAGTCTGCAGCTCAGCGGACCATCTTTTTCAGGGCGAGGCGGATCATTTCCTCCACCGGCAGCGCCGCGTCCACGCCCTTGAGGGCGGCGGAAATCTCCTGGGACGAATACCCCAGTACCGCCAGGGCCGAGGCAGCCTCCTGGCTCTTACCCCCGGCGGGGACCGGCGACAGGGTGCCCACCCGGACATCAAACCCGCCCTGCTCCTTGGCCAGCTTGTCCTTCAGCTCCAGAATAATACGCTGGGCGATCTTCTTGCCAATGCCGGGTACGCCCGTAAGAGCCTTTTCATCCCCGGTGACGATGCTTAAAGCCAGCTGGTCCGGCGTTCCCGAGGACAGAATGGCCAGCGCCGCCTTGGGCCCCACGCCGGAGACCCCCAGCAGCATCTTGAAGCTGCTCAGCTCCGCCTGGGAGGAAAAGCCGTACAGGTCGAAGATCTCCTCCCGCACATGGAGATAGGTGTAGAGCTTGGCCTTCTCCCCTTTTTTCAGCTGGGCCAGGGTATAGTTGGTGGTGGCGCAGGCGTAGCCCACCCCGCCGCAGTCTATGACTGCCAGGTTGGGCCCGATCTCCGCCACCGTTCCGTTTACGTAATAATACATAGGATCTTCCTCTTTTTATACGGTTTCTTTCACGCCCGGATCTCTGCGCCGCAGCAGACTGGTGGCGCTGCGGGCGTGGCACAGGGCGATGGCCAGGGCGTCGGCGGCGTCATCGGGCCGGGGTACGGCCTTCAGCTTCAAAAGCCGCCGGGTCATATCCATTACCTGCTTTTTATCGGCGAGACCATAGCCTGCCACTGCCTGCTTCACCTGCATGGGGGTGTATTCGTAGATAGGCAGTTGGCGCTTCTCCGCCGCGCAGAGAATGACCCCACGGGCGTGGGCAACGGCGATACCTGTGGTGATATTTTTGGAGAAGAACAGCTCCTCAATAGACATTTCATCAGGCTGAAAAGCTTCGATCAGCTCCTCCATATCCCGGCTGATCTGCAGGAGCCGGGCAGCCAGGGGCTGCCCCGCCGGGGTGGTGATGGCGCCGTATTGCAGCATCCGCTGGGTACCCCGGTCGGACTCGATAAGCCCAAACCCCACAATGGCTACCCCCGGATCGATGCCCAGAATACGCATAGCAAACCTCCACCTAATAAGTTCTATCAGTATAGCAGATTGCGCCGCAAATAGCAAGTCTCCCGCAGAATTCTTTCCCGGATACCGACAACGAAAAATCTTGCATCTATTTGATGGGAAAAGGTGCTGTTGCTTTACGCCGATTCTGGTGATATAATGAAGAAAAAAGCTGGGAGGAATGGCCATGATCTCTACCGCGTCTGCCCATCTTGCGCCCAAAGAGCATTGCACCGGCTGCAGCGCCTGCGCCAGCGGCTGTCCAAGGGGCGCGATCAAAATGGTTGCCGATAAGGAGGGGTTTCTCTATCCCCAGGTGACGGATGCCTGTGTCCACTGCGGACACTGCACCCATATCTGCCCGGCTCTGAAGCACCGGGAGCAGCGGCCGGACCCCACGGTGTTCGCCGTGTGGAATGAAAACGAGGAGCAGCGCCGGCTCTCCACCTCCGGCGGGGCCTTTGCCGCCATCGCAGACTTTGTAC
>CAKTZK010000011.1 GCA_934635515.1 uncultured Oscillospiraceae bacterium | reverse complement strand
CTGCTGATCTGCCTGGCGGTGGCCGCAACCACCCTGCTGGGCATGGCATGGGCCGACCTTCTCCCCACGGGCCTGTTCGTCCGCTACGCGGCGGTCACGGGCCAGCAGGAGACGGTCAGCTATGTGGTCGGCGCGGGCCAAACCCAGGTCCGCTCCAACCAGTGTACCATTTTAGAGGCCTCCGACACCGACATCCAGCTGGACGCGGGCTGGTACGCTGTCAAAGCCGGAAACCTCACCGTCGACGGCGACATTAAGACCACGGGCGATGTCCACATCGTCCTGTGCGACTATGCCAATCTGGTGGTGAACGGGTCCTTCCTGACCCAGGGCGGCGGCAGCGTCAGCATCTACGCCCAGACTTTCGACCAGGTGGGCAAGACCGGATGCATGACCGTGGACAGCACCCGCGCCAGCGCCTTTGTGCGCCAGTCCGGCGCCCCCGACCCGGCCAAGCTCTGCATCTACGGCGGCAAGATCCAGGCCAAGGGCAGCCAGCGCGCCATGGATAAGAACTACCTCGTCCAGGTGGGCGACGGCACCGAGAAGGCCTGCCAGACCACCCCCCTCCGCTGCACCCTGGTCGCGGACGAGACCATCCTCCCCGCCGATCAGTGGATGGGTAGCAGCGACTTCGATGCCAATAATATCTATTTCCGGCGCTGCGACCACACCCAGGGAATGTATCTCTACACCCCCACGGACAGCACCCACCACATCGAGACCTGCGAGTCCTGCAACTACCGGCCCGGCGGCTTCGGACACATCGCTGTCTGCGCCTTTCACGAGCATGAGTGCATACTGGATGCAAACGGCAACAGCACAGACCGCCACACCAACAAATGCTACTGCGGCAATGTCGGCGACCCCGCTGAGAGCGCCTGCGTGTTCTCCGAGGATTACCACTGGCTGGACACCAAGTACCACGGCCATAAGTGCCAATACTGCCTCGGCATCAGCCAGCTGCAAGCGCACACCTTTGCAGACGGAAGCTGCACCGTCTGCGGCGAAAACTGCCCGCACCAGGTGGATGAAAACGGCAAGTGTACCATCTGCGGCGAACAGTACCAAGCGGTAGTGATCCAGGATGGAGACGAAGGTGAATACGAATACTACTACTTCGCCGATTTCACGGACGCTCTGTACGCCTGCGACGGCGCTACCCTGAAGCTCCTGGCGGATGCCGCCGTGGATTCCGGCCTGACCCTGCCGGAGCAGAACTACATTTGCCTGGACCTGGGCGGCAAGACCCTCACCGCCACCCCCGATGAAGACGGCCAGGCCTACCTGCTGCTGGAAAATAACGCCAATCTTGAGCTCACCGGCAGCGGCGCCATTCGGGGCGAACTGCGCCTGCAAGACGGCGGCTCCCTGGATACCCAGGAGACCTTCACCGGCTCCATCAATGCCGTCACCGTAGACGACACCGCTTTCATGCTTACCCTCAGCGGCCATATAGGCACACTGACCCTGGACTACACCCAGCAGCCCGATTCCTATATCAGCCTGCTGTCCCTCTACGGCGGCACCTTTGACAAGATCGTCAGCAACTATAAAGACGCCCAGGGCGATCCCATTCTTGACCTGCCCCTGAGCCGCCTGCTCCAGCCCGGCTACGCCCTGCGCTACACCGCCGACGGCAAGCTGGCCCCCGTGGCGGGCACCGGCATCGGCACCGGCATCTCCGGCGTGAAGGTGGAGCGCTGCACCCACGATGGCTCCACCGCCGCCCAGTGTCCCTACTGCGGCCTCACCCATGTGGCCGAGGCCCGGGGCACGAAGTATTACACCCTCCAGGACGCCCTGGACGCCGTGAAAAATAACGGTAACATGGTCACCATCCTGGACGACATCGGCATCGGGGCCATTCCCGTCCTGCTCAGTGAGAATAGCTCAAACCGGATCACCCTGGACCTCAACGGCCACACCGTCAGCGACCTGTCCGTGGGCTCCACGGACTATGACCATGAGAAACGGGAGGCTTTTGTCACCGGCACCGGCTATGCCTGGATCACCGACAGCGTGGGCGGCGGCAAGCTGAAAAATGTCAGCGTCTACTCCGGCTATCTGATCCTGGACGGCGCGGCCATCGAAGAACTGTATTGCTATGACCAGGCCACCATCTACTCCGGCTCCGTGACAGAACTGACTGCGGGCAAGCTGAATGCTTCCGCCCCCGGTGCCCGGGTAGTCGCGGAAAAAGTCGGCGACAATGACAACATGATCCAGAATGCCGCCTGGCGGGTCCGCGACGCGGAATCCTCCCTCCTGCTGAAGAGGGGCTTCTTCGATTCCCTCTTCATAGATAACCTCGGCAGCGTGGAGATCCAGAGGGGCATATTTAACTGTATCGAAAGCCGCAAAGACGGCAATTCCTACCCCCTGCGCAGCATCATCAGCAGCAAGAGCGCCTTCTATACGGACCCCGACGGCACGGGCGCTTTTGGAAAGATCTACTTCCTCACCGATGAGGCCAAACTCGAGAATGTGATACTCGGCAACGATCACGAGCACGAGTTCCCCGACAGCACCGCCACCGACTGCCCCTGCGGCCTGCATTGCGACCACGAAATTGACGATACCACGGGCCTGTGCAGCCTCTGCGGCGCCCAGTTCTCTACCAAGGTGACCCACGACGGCACCGCCACCTATTATCCCGGCACCCTGCGGGATGCCTTTGATAAGGCCCAGAACGGCGACACCGTGACCCTTGTCTCCGATGGTCTGGAGACCACCGCCGTCATCAGCGATGGCCGCACCCTGACCCTGGACTTCAACGGCAAGACCCTCAAGCCCAACGGCGTCGGCATCATCCTGGGTGATTCCGGGGATGCCACCAAGTCCGGCCACCTGATCCTCACCGGCTCCGGCGGCATCCAGGACCCGCCGTATACCTCCGACCAGGGCATCCTCCTGTACTATGGCAGCACCCTGTCCACGGAGAACTTCACCGGCCATATCGGCAAGGTGGGCCTGGACGATCTGGAAAAGCTCAGCGGCCAGTTAGACGGCGGCACCTACGGCCTGATCTACTGCAACGGCTATACCAATAACACCGTGGGCAGCTTCCTGAAAGCGGGCTATGCCTTCCAGTATGCGGATGAGACCGCCGCCTACCTGCCCTATAATACCCCGCTGGAGGGCTGGCCCGGCGTGACCCACATTTGGAATGTCCGGGTCGTGGAGTGCTCCCATGGGGAGATCAAGAACGGTGCCTGCACCTACTGTAACGCCGCCATCGTGGCCTCCATCCAGGGCGATTCCGGCGAGGTCTATTACAGTGACTTCAACGCCGGTTTGGAAGACGCCCGCATGATGGGCCGCACCTTGAAGCTCTACGCAAACTACGCCTATACCACGCCCCTGGACCTGACCGGCGGCACCGTGACCATCGACCTCAATGGCTACAAGATCGCCCCCGCCGACGGCGTAACGGAGAAGCTGAATCTCAATAGCGGCACCGCCGCCATGGCCCTGACCATCCAGGACTCCAGCGAAAACGCCAGCGGCAGCATCGGCCCCCTGCAAGTGACCAAGGGCTCTCTGATCCTCCAGAGCGGCTGGCTGAACGGCCTCACTGTGTCCGCATACAACACCGAGGCCAATATTTCCCTGCGTCAGGGCGGCCTCTGCGGCGAGACCAGCGTGTCCGGCCCCCTGATCCCCCTGCTCCAAAAGGGCAGCTATATTGTGGACGACCGGGGGGTAGTGAGCATCAGCGACCCCGGCGTGATCGAGCCCAATGTAAATTACACCATCGCCCCGGCCCCGGTCTCCGACCTGAAGATAGGCTATAAGGGCCAGGTGCCTCTGGGACGGCAGAATGTGCCCCTGGAGCTGTCCTTCGCCCCCGTGGGCGAGGCAGCCGCCGTATACACCGTAACCTGGTACTGGATGGGTGCGGACTATCTGGACCTCACCTCTACCACCCTGACCGATCAGGATGGCCGTCTGGTATATGACACCTCCTACACCGATACCGTGCATCTCCAGCCCGGCCTGCAGGGCTTTTCTAACCTGGACCTGGGCGATACGATCCAGGTGTGCGCCAAGGTCACCGCCTGGGATGCAGAGAAAAACGCCCTCTGGCAGACCTGGTTTGCCCATGACGAGGGCAGCCTCCTGGAGATCACCAACCCCGACCTGTCCCTGGCCGACATCAACCTGGATCAGGCCCTGACCTTCCAGCCCTATAATTTCGACCAGAGCAGCCAGGGCACCGAGCTTATCCAGCCCATCACCGTCACCTACTTCGGCAAGACCCTCACCGAGGGCACCGACTATGTCGTAGAGGGCAACACCGGCACCAATGCCGGGGACTATACCCTCACCATCCGTCCCGCCGAGGGAAGCGAATACCTGGACGAAAAGTCCGCCCCCTGGACCATTGCCCAGCACCCCCTGGGTGACATGAGCGGCATCAATGCCTTTAGGGACTATGACGGCACCACCGACCCCGACCTGTCGGACGCGAACTTCCGCTCCAAGGCGAATCAGTCGGGCATAGACTCTGTGAATCTGGTCCCGGGCGAGGATTATGAGATCGTCAGCATCACCTCCACCGGCTTTACAGATGCCAATGTGGGCAGCAGCGGCACCTACACCATCACCGTCCGCCTGACGAATCCCAACTATATCTTCGACGACGGCAAGGACACCCGTACCTGCACCTTCCAGCAGCGTATCAACTGCGGCTACCTGCCCGCCACCGCCACCCTGACCCCGGGCACCCTTGCGGTGAGCAACAACCACGAGAAGGTTTACACCTTCGACCTCAAGACCCTCCTGCCCACCCTGCCCGAGAACATGACCTTCGGCGGCCTTACCTACGCTCTGGAGGACTATGTCTACCGTCCCTACGATGACCAGGTGGACTTCACCTCTCTGAAGGCCCTGGACCTGGATAGCCGCTACTACACCGACGGTGCCGCCGTCAGCGAGAACGGCATCCTCACCCTGCCCATTAGCGCCGTGGAGACGGATGTGGAAGGCTCCATCGGCACGGTGAATGTCAAGGTCAGCAGCGGCAACTTCGTTTCCTTCCCCCTGACCGTGGAGCTCACCGCCAAGAATAAGCAGGTCCCCGCAGGTGAGCCCACCCTCAGCGCCACCAACATTGACTACGGCCAGACCCTCAGCGACATTGAGATCACCGGCACCATGAAGGTGGGTGAAACGGTCGTCCCCGGCACATTCACCTGGAACGAGCCCAACCTCGTCCTGAGTGCCGGCGGCTGGAACGCCCCCTGGACCTTCACCCCGGATAACACCGACGACTACGAGATCGTTCCGGGCTCCGCCCTCATCACCGTGAACAAGGTAAAGGTCACCGTCACCGCCCCCACGGCCAATACCCTGACCTACACCGGCCAGGCCCAGACTCTCCTGACCGCAGGCACCGCCAAGGGCGGCCAGATGGTGTATAGCACCCAGCTCAATGGCACCTACACCTATACCGTCCCCACCGGCACCACCGCCGGGAGCTACACCGTTTGGTATAAGGTGGATCCCGACAGCAACCACACCGGCACCCAGCCCGAGCCTGTCACCGTGACCATCGGCACAAAGGCCCTGACGGCCTCCGATGTCACCGTGTCTACCCCCGCCAATGTGCCTTATAACGGCCAGAGCCACCGCTGGACCCCGGAGATCACCTTCGGCGGCGCGACCCTGGAGCAGGGCCGGGATTACACTGTGGCCTACGATAAGAACGACTTCACCAATGTCACCGGCGACATCACCGTCACCGTCACCGGCGCGGGCAACTTCTCCGGCACCGTGCAGCGCACCTACGCCGTCACCGCCCGTCCCATGGACGATGTGACCGTGGTGCTGGAGGACCTGACCTACACCGGCGCGGTGCAGATGCCCCGCATCGCCTCCGTCACTGTGGACGGCTACACCCTGGCCGAGGGCACCGACTACACCGCCACTTTGAAGGACGCTGTTTTCGCCGGGAATTATCCCTTGACCCTCACGGGCCTGGGCAACTTCACCGGCACCACCCAGCGCACCCTCACCATCGCCCGGGCCGACGCCCTCACCGTGGCTCCCATCCGGGTGGATGTGACCAACGGCTACGCCACGGCCTACACCGTGGACCTGCGCGCGGCCCTGAACGCCGTCCTGCCCAAGGGCTGCCGCTTCGGCGCGGTGCAGTATGGCGGCCTGAACTTCACGGACGATAAGGGCTACTGTGATGTGGTCGCCTCCAACATCAGCGCCCAGGGCGTGCTGACCCTGGCCGTGAACGCCGTCAGCACCACCCAGGAGGGCCTCGTTGCCACCGTCCGCGTCACCGTGGAGACCGGCAACTATCAGCCCATGGACATCACCCTAAAGCTCTACGCTGTGAATAAGGTGGTGCCCACCGGCGCGCCCATTCTCAGCAGCACCACCCTGCCCTATGGCAAGACCCTGTCGAGCATCACCCTCTCCGGCAGCATGAAGGACGGCACCGCTGTGGTGCCCGGCACCTTCGCCTGGACGGAGCCTGACCTGCGTCCCGCCAGCGGTCCCTACACCGCCGCCTGGACCTTTACCCCTGACGACGGCAAGTACGCCACCGTCTCCGGCACTTCGGACATTACCGTGGCCGCGCCTCCTGCGACGATCCCCGTCTACACCCTGGGCGGCACCGTCAGCGAGGGCAGCCTCACCGGCGGCGACGAGACCCCCGTCTCCGGCACCCTGGTCACCATCCGCAAGGGCCTGGAGATCCTGGGCAGCCAGAAGACCACCGATGAAAACGGCAGCTTCAGCCTGGACGACGTACCCGCCGGGACCTACAATGTGGTGGTGGAGTATCAGGGCAAGATCGTCATCACCAAGGTTATCTTGACGGATAGCAACATTGCCGACCTGCATGTGCTCATCCCCCAGGAGGATGTGAGCAGCCAGCTGGAGATCAGCGCGGGCGGCCTGTTCCGCGATACCGTGGTAGGCGGCCTGGATAAGGAAGCGGAGAGCCGCTACCTCTCCGGCGGCAGCGCGGAGCTGGACGGCGCGTCCGTGGCCCTGCGCATGACCATCCGGGAGCTCTCCCAGAGCAATGCCGACCCCGTGCAGAAGCTCCTGCGCGCGGCGGCCAAGGATAAGACCCTGTCGTTTATGGACCTGAGCCTCCTGCTTGTGCAGAACGGCGCAGAGGAGGAGCTGATCGCCACCAACACGGTCCTGGAGCTGCTCTTCTCCTACGACACCACCCGCCGGGACATCACCGTCCTGCGCATGAATGACGGTAAGGCCGAAGCCCTCCGCCTCCTGGATAAGCTCCCGGCTCAGGCCGAGGACGGCACCTACTATGTGGACGCCCAGACCGGCGCCATCCACATCTTTGCCGCCAGCTTCGACACCTACGCTATCGGCTACACCCCGGAGCCCGCCGATCCCGGCGCGGCCACCGGCGACGCGGGCCTGGTCGTGTATATCCTCCTGGCCGTCGCCGCCTGCGCGGGCGCGGCCGGAATGGCCACCCGCCGCAGAAAACGCGGATAACCGCATATCCCCGGCAGGGCCGCCACCTATGGTGACGGCCCTGCCGTTTTATAGACGATACGCCTGTAAAATTGCCAAATATATTCTCAAAAACCTCTGAAAATTGTGCAGAATATTTCTTTACATCATCTATTAAAAGTGCTAAAGTAACAGCATAAGTTTTGCGGATCTTTTTAACGCGATGAGGGACACCCAGTAAGACGCTGTGGGATTCTTATGCAGAGAGCTGCCGGTGGGTGCAAGGCAGATAGGAAGCGGCGTCCCAATTACAGTCCTGAGCAGCACTCCGAAGCCCTCCGGGGTCGTAGGCAGTGCCGGGCGCGCCCGATACAGCGCGGGGGATATGATGCCATCGAGCGGCAACGGCTTTGACCGGCGGCAGTGTCCCGTGAGGCCGCGCAAGCGGTAAACTGAGGTGGTACCGCGGGTTATTCTCGCCCTCTGTGTCTTCGGACACGGAGGGCGTTTTTGCTGCCCGGGTAAGAATATAAAGGAGGACTTGTACATGCCTGCCATCACTTTTTACAAACACGAACCCATCCCCATGGAAATGCACAAGGTGAAGATCGTCCAGCAGCTTCATCTGCTGCCCACGGCCCAGCGGCTGGAGAAGATGCACCAGGCGGGCTTTAACACCTTCCAGCTCCACAATGGCGACATTTTCCTGGATATGCTCACGGACTCCGGCGTCAACGCCATGTCCGACCTCCAGCAGTCCGCCATGCTCCGGGCCGACGATGCCTACGCCGGGTCCGAGACCTTCTACCGTATGCGCGCGAAGCTGGAGGAGCTGTTCGGCATCCCCTTCTGCCTGCCCGCCCACCAGGGCCGCGCCTGCGAGAACATCCTGGCCACCCGCTTCGTGAAGCCTGACAGCTGCGTCATTATGAACTACCACTTCACCACCGCCAAGGCCCACATCACCCGCCTGGGCGGCCGGGTGGAGGAGCTGGTGCGGGCCGAGGGCCTAGTGAGTAAAAGCGACCTGCCCTTCAAGGGCAATATCGACCTGGAGGCCCTGGAGGCCTGCATCCTCCGGGAGACCCCGACCAATGTGCCCTTTGTGCGCCTGGAGGCGGGCACCAACCTCATCGGCGGCCAGCCCATCTCCTATGCCAATATGAAGGCCGCCACGGATATCTGCCGCCGCTACGGCATCCTCACGGTGCTGGATGCGTCCCTTCTGCAGGATAATCTCTACTTCATCAAGACCCGAGAGGAGGAGATGAAGGCCCTCTCCGTCCGGGAGATCACCCGGAAGATCGCGGACCTGTTCGATATCGTTTACTTCTCTGCCCGGAAATTCGGCTTCGCCCGGGGCGGTGCCATCCTGGTGCGGGACGAGGCGCTGTTCCACTCCATGGAGGACCTGGTGCCTATGTTCGAGGGCTTCCTCACCTACGGCGGCATGTCCGTGAAGGAGATGGAGGCCATGACCGTGGGCTTCGAGGAGAGCATGGACATGGATGTCATCTCCCAGGGCCCTCAGTTCATCGACTACTGTGTAGACAGGCTTTCCGAGTATGGCGTCCCCGTCATCACCCCCGGCGGCGGCCTGGGCGCGCATATCGACGTAAAGGAATTCCTGCCCCACGTACCCCAGACGGAGTACTCCGCCGGGGCCCTGGCCTGCGCCCTGTATATCTGCGGCGGCATCCGGGGCATGGAGCGCGGCACCCTCTCCGAGGAGCGGGAGCGGGACGGCAGCGAGCGCATCGCGTCTATGGAGCTGCTGCGCCTGGCCTTCCCCCGGCGGGTGTTTACCCTGTCCCAGACGGAGTATGTCATCGACCGGGTGAAGTGGCTCTTTGACCACCGGGACCTGGTGGGCGGCCTGCGCTTCGTCCACGAGCCGGCCACTCTGCGCTTCTTCACCGGCGTGCTGGAGCCTGTGTCCGACTGGCCGGAGAAGCTGGCCGCGGCCTACCGTGCCGACTTTGGCGACGAGCAGTAAGAAAATCAAAAAAATCACCGCCGCAGACCCTGCACACGGGCCTGCGGCGGCTTTGCCTTTTAGTAATGATATTTTTTCCGTTTCAGCACCAGGAACAGGGCCGAGAGCACCATGGCCATGAACTCGGCCACCACGATGGACAGCCATATACCCGTCACCTCCCAGATCCGTGGTAGGATCAGCACGGCGGCCACCTGGAAGACCAAGGTGCGCAAAAAGGCGATAAGGGCGGAGGTGAGTCCGTCGCTAAGGGCGGTGAAAAAGCCCGAGGCGTATATGGCGAAGCCCATAAAGAAGAATGACAGCCCGAAGATCCGGAAGCCCGAGGCGGTCATGTGCATCAGCTCCGCGTCGTAGCCCACGAAAAATTTCGACAGCGGCAGGGCCAGCGCCTGGGACGCAAGCACCATCGCCACGCCGAATATGCCTATCATCCGCAGGCTCTTGCGCAGCAGGCTCTGCAGCTCCCCGTGGTTCCGGGCGCCAAAGTGGTAGGACACAATGGGTGCCGTGCCGATGGAGTAGCCGATGAAGGCGGCGGAGAAGATCATGCTCACATACATCATCACCCCGTAGGCCGCCACGCCGTCCTCCCCGGCAAAGTGCAGCAGCTGCAGGTTATACAGCATGCTCACCAGGCTCATGGCGGTGTTGCTCATGAACTCCGAGGAGCCGTTGGTGCAGGCCTTGAAGATGACCTTGCCGTCCAGGCGGCATTTTCCCAGGCGCAGGAGGCTGCTGTTTTTCCGGCCAAAGTAGATAAGGGGCACGCCGCCGCCCACCACCTGGCTCAGGGCCGAGGCCGCCGCCGCACCGGCCAGCTTGTGTTCCTGGGGCAGGGCCATGACCAGCACCGCGTCCAGCACCATGTTGGTCACCCCCGAGGCCACCGTCACCCGAAGCCCCAGCCGGGGCTTTTCCGCGGTGGTGCAGAAGGACTGAAACAGCATCTGCAGCACGTTGAACGGCAGAGCCAGCAGGATGATGCGGGTATAGACCACGGCATTATCCAGCATAGCGCCTTCCCCGCCCAGAAGCGCCATCACGGGCCGGGCAAAGGCGATGCCCAGCACCGCCAGCACAGCGCCCACCGCCGCCGCCACATATACGAACAGGGAAAAGCAGCGGTTGCCCCGGTCTCTGTCTCCTTCTCCGAAGGCCTTGGCCACAATGGCCGAGCCGCCTGTGCCGAACATCAGGCCCACCGTGGACAGGATCATAAGAAACGGCCAGGCCAGGTTCACGGCGGCAAAGGGGCTCTTTCCCGCAAAATTGGACACGAAGAAGCCGTCCACCACCCCGTAGATGGAGGTGAAGATCATCATGCCGATGGACGGCAGGGTGAAGCGGAGCAGCCGCCCGTAGGTAAAATGGTCTGATAATTGGATCTTGTCTTTCATACTTTCTCCTTGATCGGCTGAGCCGCTATATTTTTTCCACTTCCCGGCGGAAGCACCGGGCGTATTTTTCCAGCAGCCGGATGTGAGTGTCGACTTCCTCCTCCGTCCAGCCGTCAAAGGCCTGCAGCTCGGCCCGGCGGAGCCGGGCCACGGTGTTTTCCGCATAAGCCCGCCCCTTGTCTGTCAGCACCGCCATTTTCGCCCGGCCCTTGTAGGGCTCCAGGTAGAGGGCGCCCTCCTTTTCCAGGCCCCGGATGGCGGAGTTCACGGTCTGCTTGCTGGTGCCGGAGCTTTTGTAAATGTCGCTGAGAGGGCACCGGCCGTCCGCGTCATAGAGGAAATACAGCACCAGGGAAGCGCTGTCGGCAATGCCCAGGTGCAGGTTGGCAAGGTGGTACAGGGCCTCCGTCTCCGTGGTCAGATAGTTGATGCGGCGTATTTCGCGGGTAAAGGATTTTTTCATCATGCGCCTCCTGTCTGAAATCGTGCATCCGCGATTATAGTCCGAAATCGTACATTTGTCAAGACCAAAAAATTGTTTTTTTCATGCCGCATCAAACCGGGAAAACTACAAATCATAGAGGGCAAAAGCAGCAATGGAGGTATGGATATGAACCGAAAGAAATTGCTCCCGGTCCTGGCGGTGGCGGCGGTGCTGGCGGTCATTCTGGCGGCCAGCGGCGTGGGCCGGGGCGATATGACGGAGCGGCATGTTCTGGTGGCCTATTTTTCCGCCACCGGCACCACCAAGTCCGTGGCGGAGACCGCCGCCACGGCTCTGCGGGCGGATGTGTTCCGCATTGTCCCGGAGGAGCCGTATACCGACGAGGACCTGGGCCACGGGGCCGATGCCCGGGTCACCCGGGAGCAGGCGGACCCCGCCAGCCGCCCGGCCATCCAAAACCGGGTGGAAAACTGGGATCAGTATGATACCGTCGTCATCGGCTACCCCATCTGGGGCGGCGGTGCGCCCCGCATCGTCAGTACCTTTTTGGACAGCTATGATTTCGCCGGGAAAAAGGTGGCGGTGTTCTGCACCTCCGGCAGCAGCGGCGTGGAGGAGAGCGCGGAGAATATCAAGGCCCAGCTGTCCGGCGCAAATTTTCTCTCCGGCCGGCGCTTTGAAGCGGATGCGTCCGTGGCGGATGTCCGGGCCTGGGCGGTGGAGGCGGGCATCGAGTAAGGCGGCGGGATTTTTGTTGCGAAAACGGCTCGGCGGCGGTATAATAAGAGGAAGAAAACCGCGAAAGGAGCCGCTATGATGAGCACAGCCGCTGACCGCAACTGGACCATCCGCCCCTTGACGGAGGAGGATCTGGAGCCGTATCTGGACATTTATCTCAATTCCTATCCGGCCTACAAGGACCTGGACCAGTCCTGCCGGGAGCACTACCGGGAAAAGCACCGCATCGAGCTGCGGGAGGACACCCAGACCAGGACCGTGGGCCTTTTTGAGGGCTCCACCCTCATCGCCACCATGAAGCTCATCCTCTTTTCCATGAACTTCTTCAGGCGCATGCAGCCCGCCTGCGGGCTCATGGCGCTGGAGGTCCATCCGCTGCACAAGAAAAAGGGCGCAGCCCTTTATATGGTGCGGTATTTTGAGGACTACGCCCGGGAAAAGGGAGCCTTGCTTACCCTGCTGCTGCCGTTTCGCATCGACTTCTACCGCCGCATGGGCTACGGCTTCGCGGGGAAAATTTATGAGTACCACCTGCCCACCTCGGCCCTGCCCAAGGTGGACCGGGCGGTGCTGCCAAGGCTGCGCCTTTTGCAGCCGGAGGACTTTGACGCGGCCATGGCCTGCCAGCGGCGCTTCGCGGCCCGAAACCACGGGATGGTGGAGAAATTCGACGAGGAAATTCGCGGCCTCCGGGATGACATACAGGTCCGCCGCATAGGCTATTATGACCCCGACGGCCAGATCCGGGGTTACGCGGCTTATCGCTTCCGGAGCGCCAGCGACACCAACTATACCCAAAACTGCCTCAGCGTGGAGGAACTGGTGTACGAGGACGGCGGGGTGCTTCGGGCCCTGCTCATGGCGCTAAGGATGCAGGAGGACCTGGCCCAGACGGTGATTTTGCGCACCGGGGAGGAGGACTTCCACCACCTGCTGGCGGACCCCCAGGATGTGAGCAAAAATTACATCGACTTCGGTTTTTTGCAGACCAATGTGTCGGCGGTGGGCACCATGTTCAAGCTGACGGACCCGGAACGCTTCGTGGAAAAGACCGCCTATCGGACCTTCCCGGCGGGCAGGATCACCGCCGCTTTTTCCTATCGGGACGAGATGCAGGACGTCGATGACTGTCTGCGCGTGTCCATCATGGACGGCCGCTGGTCCGTAGTGGACCGGGACGAGCCCGTAGAGGTCACCGTTCGGTGCCGTCAAGGGGACCTGGCGGCCCTGCTGATGGGGTCGGCGGAGCTGCCCGCGCTGCTGCGCCTGGGAGCCGCCCGGGCCGATGATCCGGAGAAGGCCCGGGTGCTGGGAGCGCTGCTCCACTGTGAGCAAAGACCCTGGCTGAACTCGGATTATTAAGACCGGACCGAAAAAAAGACTAAATAAACAGCATCACCGCCTGCCCGAAGAGGGCAGGCGGTGATGCTGTTTTTGGGGAGATTTATGAGATGCTTGAAAGCGGTGTCAGGTGTGGTCCTCAGCCCAGAGCTTTTCGGCCTCCGGCTTCCAGCAATCGGCATAGGCCTTGCACTTTTCGCACAGATGCTCGGCGGACTCCGGGGCCTCCAGGTCCGTGGAGTGGGCGCCGGACTCGGCCACCATCTTGGGCAGCAGGTCCGGATTTTCCAGCATGGGGCAGGGGCGCAGGTGGTTGCCGTTGAAGGGTTGACCCTGGCGGTAGAGCTTAAAGAGCGGCTGCTGCAGACACTCCAAAAAGCTCTTTTCCCGGATGTTGGCGCTGGAGTAGTGGATGAACACGCAGGGCTCCACATCGCCGGCGGCGTTGATATGGCAGTAGATGCGTCCGCCGGCTACGCAGCCGCCGGCAAACTCGCCGTCGTTCTGGAAGTCGATGCAGTACAGCTCCTTGCCGCCGGTAAGGCCCCGAATTTCCCGGACCCGGTCCTTCATATAGGCCCGCTGGTCCGGCGAGAGCAGCAGAGAGGTGTCGGCGTTGAGGCCTACGGGCATATAGTGGAAATACCAGGCGAACACGCAGCCCTTGGAGATGAGAAGATCCAGGAATTCGTCGCTGGTGACCACCTTATAGTTGCGGCTGGTGTAGCAGATGGAGACGCCGAAGGGGATGCGGTGGCTGTGCATCAGGTCCGTGGCATCCAGAGCCTTCTGGAAATGTCCCTGGCCCCGGCGTCCGTCGTTGGCCTCCTCGAAGCCCTCTACGCTGATGGAGACGAAGAAGTTGCCCACCCGCAGCATCTCCCGGCAGAATTCCTCGTCGATGAGCGTTCCGTTGGTAAAGGCGTGGAAGGCCATATCCCGGTGCTTTTCGCACAGACGGATGATGTCCTTTTTCCGCAGCAGCGGCTCGCCGCCGGTGAAGAGGCAGGCGTGGGTGCCCAGGGCCTTGGCCTCGGTGAGGACCCGGTCCATCTCCTCGAAGGTGAGGCTCTGCTTGTGGCCGTATTCCGCGGCCCAGCAGCCGGTGCAGTGCATATTGCAGGCGGAGGTGGGGTCCATGAGGATGAGCCAGGGGACATTGATGTCGTATTTTTCGGCGTTTTCCTGGGCGGTCTGGTAGCCCCGGAAGCCGCCCTCATAGGCCACGTTGGTCAGGAAGGTCTTGAGGATATAGGGGTCATTTTCCCGGATCAGACGCTGGGCATAGTGGGCCCACTTGCCATCGGGATTTTCCGCCACCATGCGCAGCGAAGCATAGGCGCTGTCGCTCCAGGTGCCCTTGTGGATCTTCTGGATCATGTCGATGAGCTGCTGGGCCAGGTCGCCCACATCCTGGGTCTGCCCCTTTTTCAGCATGGCGTCCAGAATGGTCTCAAAGGCCTTCCGTTCGGCGGCGTGGGAGATCTTTTCGGTGATACTCATAGTTTGATATCCTTTCTCATAAGTGATGTTTTTTGCTTTTGCCGGAAGTAGAAAACGGTGCAGGAGACCAGCATGATGGCCAGCTGAATCCCTGCCGATACGAGAAACTGCGGCGAGCGCACGTCGGAAAGGCTGCCGCCCATAATGGGAAACAGCACGCACATGGACGCAAGGCCCAGGAGGCTGGCGGGAAGATAGGACCGATAGGAGACCCCCACGGCCCCCATATAAGCACTGACCGCGTCCAGGGAGAACACGTTCAGCAGGCGAATGATGAGCACGAAGAAAAAGTCGCTGCCGCTGCGCAGGTCATGCAGAGCCGACGCCTTGGGCCAGCGGCGCAGAATATACTCCACCGCCTGACCGCCCAGCTTCCGGCCCAGGAGATAGGGCAGGGTGACCATGATCGCCGTGCCCAGGAGGTTTACGGCGATGGCCGCCGGCAGGGGGAAGAGGACACCGGCGGCGATATACAGAAATCCGCTGTAGAGGAACACGCTGAGACTTTTCACCGCGAAGAGGGCCAAGAGCACCAGGGCTGCCAGCAGGGGCTTTTCCGGGGTGTAGGTGAGGATACTCTCCAGGGTGAAGCTGTCCCGGTGCAGCAGGCACAGGGCGATGACACCCAGCCAGATCAGCCCCACCAGGATCTTGGCTGTGCGGAGTGCCTGCTCCTGAGAGGCGGCGCTGCGAGGCTTAGCCATGGTGCGCCTCCTTTCCGAGACGGGTAAAGGCCGGGTGGCGGCCCTTATCCAGAGCGAAAACGGCGGCATAGACCAGGGCGCCCAGGGTCTCCACCATCATGTCGCCCATGGTGTCGGTGAGGCCCACGTCCAGATAGCCCTCCAGGGCCTGGCCGTTTACGGTGACGCTCTGGATGGGGTCAATATGGCCCACGACGCCTGTGCCGTCCCCCAGGTTATAGGAGTGGAGGGCGGTGATGACGGTGTCGCGCTGCATGTCCATGCCAAAAAGGTGGTCCATGCCGTATTCGTAAAACTCCCACAATGCGGCGATGGAGATGGACACCAGCACGCCGAACAGAAGGCGCAGCAGCCGGTCATCCTTGTATTTTTTATGCAGAAGCACCGGCAGATAGGACCCCGCCAGGGCGAAGGCTACGCCGCCGCAAAGGTGCAGCAGCTTATCCCAGCAGCCGGTGAGATAGTAAAGCTGATAGATGCGACCGGCCATGGTGGCCAGCAGGTAAAACAGGGCAAATACAAACAGCGCGCCGTTCATGCGCCAGCCGGTCCGCCGCTCCACGGCCCAGGGCAGGGCGGCACCTGCGCCTACCAGCAGGCACAGCAGCCCGTCGGAGACAGAGCCCGCGCCCAAGGCGCGCACCATACTAAACAGCACAAATCCCTCACACACGGCCAGCACCCATAGGCGCCAGCGCTGGGGCTGAATGCGCTGCTTCTGCAGTTGCATTTTGATCACCTTTCCGCTAAATTTTCCCGGTAACAGCCCGGCGGCCTGCGCCGCCTGAAAAAACCGCGGCAGGCGGCCTGCGCCCGCCGCAGCTCCAAACACCGGACCGCTTTCGCGCGGATCTGGCATGCCGGCCGGCCCATCGTCACAACCACACGGGGCACACCGGTCACACGGACCGTCTGCAAAGCATATCCGGATGTATTTGGCTATCCAGGGGATCTTGGGACGGGGCAGCTCCGCGCGGCTCCGGAGAGGGACGGAAACACCCTGCCAAGTATAAGTATTATAGCGGCGCGGGGCGGGCAATTCCATGGCGGAAAGGGTGGAATCTCTCAAAATCTCATGAATTGGAGGAAATGCGCAAATTTGCGTAAAAACCGCATTTTGCGCAAAAAAAATAAAAGCCGCTCCCGTGTGGGAGCGGCGGGGAATATATGAGGAAGCGGGGGAGTGCGTAATTTATTTGACAGCCCGCACGATTTACTCGGCAGTCTGCACGGCGCTGAGAAGGAAGCTGTCAAACAGCGCGCCCAGGCGGTCTACGCTCTGGTCAATGTCATTTTCCATGCGATTCCAGAAAAACTGCATGACAAAGCCGATATAGGCGTAGCGGCAGAAGGAGGCGATGCTGCGCAGACGCTCGTCGGACAGGGAGCGGCCTTCGGCGGCCTGCTGCACCAGGCGGGAGAACACATCGTCCGTCAGGGAAAAGATATAGCGCTCCATATAGTCCCGGGAGAGACCGTCAAAAATATGATAAATGATGCGGGGACGGGCCTTGCACCGGCGGAGCATGGTCTTGGTGACGCTTTTCCACTCGATGAAGGTGTCGGCGGGGGTGAGGGAGACGACCTTTTCCTGGAACCAGGCGTTCAGCAGGTCGTAGATATCCTGATAGTGATAATAAAAAGTATTGGGGCTGACACCCGCGCGCTTGACCAGCGCGGAAACAGTGATCTTGTCGAAGGGCTGCTCCTCCAGCAGCTCTTCAAAGGCGGTCATGATCAGTTTTTTTGTATATAAGGCCACGGCATATCCTCCTATGTAGTGGGAAAAACAGTAGTTATATGAATTATTTTACAGGAAACGGTGAGAAAAGACAAGCACTTTTGCTGGACTTGCGCCCCGGAGATGTGTAAAATATAGAAAAGCGAAAGCGACTGAGGCGGACGGGGAGGAAACATGAAAAAGGACGTGTGTATTCTGATGGGCAGCCCCCGGAAGGGCGGCAACACCATGCACTTGCTGACGCCGTTTATCCGGGAGCTGGAGGCAGCGGGCTGCGCCTGCCGGGTGATCTGGCTTTACGACCGGGACCTGCGGCCCTGCCGGGCCTGCCGCGTCTGCCAGAGGGACTGGACGGTGTTCGGCTGCGCCATACAGGACGACATGCAGGAGATCTTTGACTGGGTGCTCTCCTGCGACCTTTTAGTGCTGGCTACGCCCATCTACTCCTGGTACTGCACGCCGCCTATGAAGGCGGTGCTGGACAGGCTGGTGTACGGCATGAACAAATACTACGGCGAGGAAAAGGGCCCGGCCCTGTGGGAAGGAAAGAAGGTGGCGCTGGTGACCACCTGCGGCTATCCGCCGGAAAAGGGCGCGGACCTCTGGGAGGAGGGCGTGCGGCGGTACTGCAAGCACTCGAAGCTATCCTATCTGGGCGGGCTTTGCGAGCATGACCCGGGGTACCGGCACCCGTTTATGACGGAGGAAAAGGCCAAGGACGCGAAGCGGTTTGCCCGAAAACTTCTGGAGGCCCTGCGCGGTTAACGCGGGACCGTCCGGCGGCGCTATTGGGCGGCTTTCGCCTCCGGGGCGGCATCAGACGGGGCCTCCGGCTGCACCGGCGACTGCCGGCCGGCGTGGTCGATGGAATAGTTTTCGGTGTAGATCAGCTCCCCGATGGGCACCACGGTGTAGCCGTTCTGGTGCATGTATTCCAGGATGGAGGGCAGGGCTTCGGGAGTATGGAGGGCGGCATTGTGGAACAGGACGATGCTCCCGGGCTGCAGGTGCTCTGTGACACGCTTGAAGATGGTGTCGGCGTCGTAATCCTTCCAGTCCAGACTATCCCCGCCGGCAACAGGGTAAAGGCGAGGGGCAGCCCCATTTTTCCAGTGCGGTAAGTGGAAGAATATTACGGACGGAGGCGGGGAAGGATGAATGGTATTACAGGAAAGTGTGAATGGGCAAGGGGGCGCTTTGCCGACACAGCGCATGAAAGGCGAGATATATACCGTAATCCGAACGGAAAAGCACTTGTAAAAAACTGGAAATTCCCCTATAATGGATATAAAGAGATGTGCTGAAAGGAATTCATAGCTTTTTGAATTTTGTTCAACGGTGTAAAAAAAGGAGGAATAGGCCGAGAAAAACGCGGGGATATCCCCCTGCGAACGAGGACAATGGGAAAGGAGTACACTTAAAACCTATGATTGACATTAGTTATCGTATTTTTGATTTGGTGGTCAGCACCAACAGCCTGACGAAGACGGCGGAGATCGTGCATCTGACGCCGTCGGCGGTGAGCCACTCGCTGCGGAAGCTGGAGCAGACCCTGGGCATGCAGCTGGTGATACGGGGCCGGGACGGCGTGAAGCTGACCCAGGCCGGCCGGGAGCTGCTGCCCCATGTGCGCTACACCATGAAGGCCGAGGAGCGGCTGCAGCAGGAGGTCTCCCGGATCACGGGGTCCCGGGCGGGAGAGCTGCATGTGGGCGTGTTCAGCAGCGTGGGCTGCAACTGGATGCCGGAGATCATGCGGCGCATGGAGCGGGACTACCCGCAGATAGAGCTGCACATCCATCAGTACGGCTACGCTGGGCTGGAGGACGGCGTGGCCAACGGAGAGCTGGACACGGCCTTTGTGTCGCTGCCGGTGTCGGAGACGGTGCCTACCTACCCGCTGCTGCGGGACAGGCTGCTGTGCATTACGCCCAAGGGATTTGAAACGGTCAACGAGGGCTACATTACCATTGAGGAAATGCGGGACCAGACCATGATCCTGCCGCACACGCAGTCGGACTATGACGCACGGGCCTTTATGGAGGCCAACGGCATGTCGGCGGACACCCCGCACGAACTGGCGGATGACGCGCTGATTATCTCCATGGTGGAGAGCGGACACGGCATCAGCGTGATCCCGGAGCTGGTGCTGGCCTATCTGGGCGGGGACATCAATATCTATCCCATTGAGAGCGCGCCTTTCCGCCACATCGGCCTGGCGACTCAGCGGAACGAATATGTGACGCCGGCGACCAAGCTCTTTGTGCGGACGGTGCTGGACTATGTGAACGAGCAGTACCCGGAGGACCAGCCGTACTTCCGGTAACGACGACAAAAAAATAAGAGACAGAAAGGGCGGACACCTTCCGGTGTCCGCCCTTTCTGCCTGTTAGGAGAGGTTTTTGGGAAAAGAAAAGTATACAAAGAAAATCAACGATAAGTTTCAGAGGGGTATGCGGTCTGCTGCCGGAAGCGGCAGCAGACCGCAGGGGTTGAAGCTTATCTCAAAACAGGATCCGCTTTCAAGCGGCCAAGGGCATAACTCTTACAGAGTGATGATGCCGATGGAGCTGAGCACCACGACCAGAGTGATAATGGGGCATACGTAGCGGATGAGGAAGGTGAAGAGCTTCTTCCAGGTGAACTTGAACTGACCACCCTTCTCCACCTCTTCGATAACGGCAGCGGGCTTCCAGATCCAGCCGACGAAGATGCACAGAGCCAGAGCGCCGAGGGTGGCGAAGCAGTTCTCGCACAGATAGTCGATGGAGTCCAGGATGTCGGTGTCCTTGCCCAGCCAGCCCAGCAGGCGCACGCCGCTGAGGGAGCTGTAGCCCAGGGACACGGGGATAGCGATGATGAAGTTGGCAGCCAGAGCCAGCAGAGTGCCCTTCTTGTGCTCCCAGCCCCAGCGCTCGACGGGGATGGAGGCGTTGGCAGCGGTCATACCGATAACGGAGCTGATGGCTGCAAAGAACACGGCCACGAAGAAGAGGAAGCCGAAGATGGCACCACCGGGCATGCTCTCGAAGACGGCCTTCATGGTGATGAACAGCATGCCGGCGCCGGCAGAGGGAGAATAACCGAAGGCGAAAGCGGCGGGGATGGTAGCCAGACCGGCCAGCAGAGCCACGACCATGTCGCCGAAGGGAACCAGCAGAGCGTTCTTAGCCAGATCGCTGTCGTCGGGGGCATAGGAACCATACATCAGGTTGGTACCGAAGCCGATGTTCAGAGAGAAGAACATCTGAGCCAGAGCGATACCGAAGACGGTGAGCCAACCACCGGAGGTCATAACGTTCTCGGTGCTGGGCTGGAACATGAACTTGATGCCCTCGGAAGCGCCGGGCAGGGTGCAGGCACGGATGGCCACGATGATCATCAGAACGACCAGCGCGGGGATCATCCACTTGCAGGCCTTCTCGATACCGCCGGCCATGTTCTTACGAACGCAGATGTAAGCCAGAGCCAGACCCACGAAGGTCCAGATCAGGGGCTCCACGGGGCTGGCGATGAACATGCCGAAGTACTCAGAGCTGTCCATGGTCCAGAAGGTGGAGGAGGGGTTGAAGATGGCAACGCCGAACTCAACCATGTACTTGATGATCCAGCCGAACAGCAGGGAATAGAAGCCCATAACGCCGACGCAGACGATGGAGTTCAGGTAGCCGACGAACTTCCACTTCTTGTTCAGCTCTTCCCAGGCTGCGATGGGGCCCTTGCGGGTCTTGCGGCCCAGTGCGTACTCAGCCAGGGTCATGGGGATGCCCAGCAGCAGTGCTACGACAACATAGATAATGATGAAGTAGAAACCGCCGCCGCGGCCCATCTTGGAGGGGAAGCCCCAAACGTTGCCCAGACCGACAGCGCCGCCGATACAGGCGAGCATCATGCCGATGTTGGAACTAAACTTGGAGCGCGTGTGTTGCTTTTGTTCCATTTCTCTTACTCCTTTTTCTTTTTGTTTTTTATGAGAAAGCCTTTGGCTCAATCATACAAAAGTGATGAAAAATGCGGGGGAAAAGGGGATCTAAAAAAGCGATGGTCACGCAGAAAATCAGGGAAGCATCTCCTTGACCTTGTCATAGACCAGCTCAGCCAGCTTGGCATGGCCCACCTCATCCAGATGGATGCCGTCAACCTTGCCGGGCTTGATGTACTGGGCGGCGTCGATGAACTCCACGCCCAGCTGGTCGGCCACGATGCGCATGTGCTTGCCCAGGGCGCGGCTGTTGTCGATGCTGGTCTGGTCGGTGACGTCGTTTTCCTTGAAGCCGAAGCGGTCCTCGGTGATCTCCACGGGGGAGATGAGCAGGATCTTCATCTTCTGGCCGGGACGGTCAACACCCAAGCCGCGGGCGATCTCCAGCATGTACTGGACGGCACGGGCGGTGGAGATGGGGTTGCCGGCGGGGATGTTGCTCTGGAAGTCGTTGGTGCCCAGCATGAACACCAGCATATCAATGGGTGCGGCGCTGCGCAGGATGGCGGGCATGGTCTTCAGGCCGTTGAGCTCGGGATCAAAGGGATCATCGAAGACTGTGGTGCGGCCGGTGAGGCCTTCTTCCACTACGGTGTAGTCCTCATAGCCCAGCTTGGTCTGCAGGCGGGCGGGCCAACGGGTGTTTTCGTCATAGCGCTCTGCGGTGACGGGGATGTAGCCCCAGGTATTGGAGTCACCGAAGCAGACAACACGTTTTTTCATAGTATGGTTACCTCGCTTCACTTCTTTTTCGCCGGGAGGGGAAAGGACCGCCGCCGCCCGGCACCGGCGGCGCCGCTCTGTGAGCTGTGATTATATTAACACAAAATTCATAAACGTGTGTTGAACGATTTTCAAAGGGTATGTGAATACTTTGCACTTCCGTTTTCCGGAGAGCGTGCTACAATGGTGGCAAACCCAAGCAAAAGCCGGTGGACTCCGGCAATGGAATGAAGGAGGAGCAATTAAATGGTACAGTATGCAAAGCGCATGGGCGCAATGGCTTACACTGCCAACGTGGTCAGCAATCTTTTCGGTGCGATGACCAATCCCGACATTATTTCCTTCGGCGGCGGCGCCCCGGCTAAGGAGGCCCTGCCCATCGACATCCTGCGTCAGCTGACGGACGAGGTCATCCTGAAGGACAAGCGCGGCGTGGAAGCTCTGCAGTATGGCCCCATCGGCGGCACCAAGGACATGAAGGAAGTCATCGTCAACGAGCTGCTGGCACCCAAGGGCGTGAAATGCACTACAGATAATGTAATGGTGGTGGCCGGCGGCCTGGAGGGCATCAACCTGGTGTGCCAGGTGTATATCAATCCCGGCGACGTGATCCTGGTGGAGTCCCCCACCTTCGTGCACTCCGTGGAGATCTTTGAGATGTTCGAGGCCAAGTGCATCGGCGTGGATATGGACGAGGACGGCATGAAGATGGACGACCTGGAGGCGAAGATCCAGAAGTATAACCCCAAGATGGTGTACGTGATCCCCACCTTCCAGAATCCCAGCGGACGGACCCTGTGCCTGGAGCGCCGGAAGAAGGTGGCCGAGCTGGCCGCCAAGTACGACGTGCTGGTGCTGGAGGACGACCCCTACCGCGACATCCGCTACAGCGGCGAGGACCTGCCCCCCATCAAGTGCTTTGACACCGTGGGCAACGTGGTGGTGGCCAACAGCTTCTCCAAAATCTTCTCCCCCGGCGTGCGCCTGGGCTATGTGATGGCGGAGCCGGAGACCATCCACTATCTGATGGAGGCCAAGTCCGCTACCAACTCCCACAGCTCCATGCTGCCCCAGGTGCTGTGCGCCGAGTTCTTCAAGCGCGGCTACTATCCCGCACACCACAAGATGCTGTGCGATCTGTACCGGGAGCGCCGGGACGCCATGATCGAGTGCATCGACAAGTATTTCCCCGAGGGAACCAAGCACAGCTTCCCCGACGGCGGTCTGTTTACCTGGGTGGAGCTGCCCGGCAACATTGACACGGCGGAGCTGCTGAAGGAATCCACCAGCGACCCGGAGGTGAATGTGGCATTCGTGGCAGGCGAGGGCTTCTTTGTGGGCCAGACCGGCCAGGGCCGCAACTGCATGCGCATGAGCTTCGGCAACAATTCCCCCGAGCGTATCCGCGAGGGCGTGATGAAGCTGGGCAAGCTGATCGAGAAAAAGCTGGCACAGCAGAGCAAGTAAGAACAGCAAGGCAAGTAAAAGAAGGGAGCACATAAAATGACTAAACGCAGAATGAAATCCATGGATGGCAATACTGCGGCGGCATACGCTTCGTATGCCTTTACCGATGTGGCCGCCATCTATCCTATTACCCCGTCTTCCGACATGGCCCAGCACATTGACGAGTGGGCCGCTACCGGCAAGAAGAATATCTTCGGCGAGACCGTTCAGGTGGTGGAGATGCAGTCCGAGGGCGGCGCTTCCGGCGCCGTGCACGGCTCTCTGCAGGCAGGCGCTCTGACCAGCACCTACACCTCCTCCCAGGGCCTGATGCTGATGATCCCCAACATGTTCAAGATCGCAGGCGAGCTGCTGCCGGGCGTGTTCCACGTGGCTTCCCGTCTGGTGGCCTCCAACGGCCTGGGCATCTTCTGCGACCACAGCGACGTGATGACCATCCGCACCACCGGCTTTGCCATGCTGTCCTCTGCCAGCGTGCAGCAGGCCATGGATCTGGCCGCGGTGGCGCACCTGAGCGCCATCAAGGGCCGGGTGCCGTTCCTGCATTTCTTTGACGGCTTCCGCACCAGCCATGAGATCCAGAAGATCGAGGTGCTGGAGTATGACGAGCTTGCAAAGCTGGTGGACAAGGACGCCATCAACGCCTTCCGCCGCAGCGCCATGAACCCGGACCATCCCAGCGTCCGCGGCACCGTGCAGAACGCCGACATCCACTTCCAGCAGCGTGAGGTTATCAACAAGTACTGGAACGAGCTGCCCGACGTGGTGGAGCACTACATGGGCGAGATCAATAAGCTCACCGGACGGGATTATCACCTGTTTAACTACTACGGCGCACCTGACGCCGAGCGCATGATCGTGGCCATCGGCTCCATGACCCAGACCATCGAGGAAGTGGTGGACGCGCTGAACGCCAAGGGCGAGAAGGTCGGCCTGCTGACCGTGCACCTGTACCGTCCCTTCTCCCTGGAGCACTTCTTCAAGTACATCCCCAAGACCGTGAAGGTCATCACCGCTCTGGACCGGGTGAAGGAGATCAACGCCCAGGCCGAGCCTCTGTACATGGATGTGAAGACCGCTTTCTACGGCAGAGAGCACCAGCCCGTGGTGGTGGGCGGCCGTATCGGCGTGGGCGGCAAGGATATCCGTCCGTACCACATCTACCAGGTGTTTGAGAACATGAAGGCCAAGTGCCCCAAGGATCACTTCACCGTGGGTATCATCGACGATATGTACGGCAGCAACCTGCCCGCCGTGGAGGAGATCGCTATCGACCACACCGGCACCACCGCCTGCAAGTTCTGGGGCCTGGGCTCCGACGGCACCGTGGGCGCCAACAAGAGCGCTGTGAAGATCATCGGCGACAACACCGACAAGTACGCACAGGCTTACTTTGCCTACGACTCCAAGAAGTCCGGCGGCGTGACCGTGTCCCATCTGCGCTTCGGCGACACGCCCATCCGCTCCACCTATCTGATCGACAAGGCGGACTTCATCTCCTGCTCCCAGCAGTCCTACGTGCATAAGTATGACATCCTGGCCGGGCTGAAGGACGGCGGCACCTTCCTGCTGAACACCATGTGGGACGATGCGGCGCTGGACAAGAACCTGCCCGCCGAGATGAAGCGCTATCTGGCTCAGCACAACATCCACTTCTACACCATCGACGCTGTGGATATCGCCCGGAACCTGGGCCTGGGCAACCGCACCAACATGATCATGCAGTCCGCCTTCTTCAAGCTGGCTGACATTATTCCCATCCAGGATGCCGTGAAGTATCTGAAGGACTCCATCGCCGTGACCTATGGCAAGAAGGGCGACGACGTGGTGGCCATGAACTGCGACGCCGTGGACCAGGGTATTTCCGGCCTGCATGAGGTGACTGTGCCCGCCGCCTGGGCGGATGCCGTGGACGCTCCTGTGACCGAGACCAAGGACGTGCCCGACTACATCAAGAACTTCCTGGAGCCCGTGAACCGCATGGAGGGCGACAACATCCCCGTCAGCGGCCTGCTGCCCGTGCAGGACGGCGCTTATCCCACCGGCACCTCCGCCTATGAAAAGCGCGGCGTTGCCATCCGCGTGCCGCACTGGGATGCCGAGAAGTGCATCCAGTGCAACCAGTGCTCCTTCGTGTGCCCCCACGGCTGCATCCGTCCCATCCTGACCACTCCGGAGGAGACCGCCGCCGCGCCCGAGGGCTATGTGACCAAGCCCGCCAACGGCGCTAAGGAATACCAGTTCCGCATTGCCATCTCTCCCAACGACTGCACCGGCTGCGGCAACTGCGTGAACGTGTGCCCCGCCAAGGAGAAGGCCCTGGATATGCGCCTGCTGGAGCAGGAGCAGGACGAGGCCGCCCGCTGGGATTATGTGGCCGCTCTGCCTGAGAAGAAGAACCCCTTCAACAAGCTCACCGTAAAGGGCAGCCAGTTTGAAAAGCCCCTGTTCGAGTTCTCCGGCGCCTGCGCCGGCTGCGGCGAGACCCCCTATATCAAGCTGGTGACCCAGCTGTTTGGCGACCGGATGATGATCGCCAACTCCGCCGGCTGCGCCCACGTGTTCTCCGGCAGCGTGCCCTCCGCTCCCTACTGCAAGGATGAGAAGGGCCACGGCCCCGCATGGAACAGCTCCCTGTTTGAGGATACCGGCGAGTTCGGCCTGGGCATGTTCCTGGGTACCCGCCAGGTGCAGAAGGAGATGGCTTCCCTGGCCAAGAAGATCCTGGAGCTCCACGCCAGCAGCGAGCTGGATGCGGCTCTGACCGACTGGCTGGACAACCAGATGGTGTCCGAGGGCACCCGTGAGCGCGCCGACCGCGTGATCGCCGCTCTGGAGCCCGTGAAGGAGAGCAACGACCTGCTGGCCGAGCTCTATGAGAACAAGGACTACCTGCCCAAGCGCTCTCAGTGGCTCATCGGCGGCGACGGCTGGGCCTACGATATCGGCTACGGCGGACTGGACCACGCTCTGGCAGCCGGCGAGAACATCAACGTTCTGGTGCTGGATACCGAGGTGTACTCCAACACCGGCGGACAGGCTTCCAAGTCTACCCCCACCGCGGCTATCGCCAAGTTTGCCGCCAGCGGCAAGCGCACCAAGAAGAAGGACCTGGGCCGCATCTTCATGACCTACGGCTACATCTATGTGGCACAGGTGTGCATCGGCGCCGACAAGGCCCAGACCCTGAAGGCTCTGGCCGAGGCTGAGGCTTATCCCGGCCCCTCCATCGTCATCGCCTACTGCCCCTGCATCAACCACGGCATCAAGACCGGCATGGGCCTGAGCCA
>CAKTZK010000010.1 GCA_934635515.1 uncultured Oscillospiraceae bacterium | reverse complement strand
CCGGGGCGTGACCTGCTGACGCTCATCACCTGCCATCCCTACGCCAGCGGCGGACGGCAACGGCTGGTGGTGTATTGTGAAAGGGCGCAGCAGGCGCCGTGCCAAAATGTGTCTCAATTTGAGACGGATTAGGAGGAATGGCTATGCGGAGTAAATCTGTGCCGCCGGTGGTTTGGGCGGCGCTGGCGGTCCCGGTGCTGTGGACGGCGGTTTTGGCGGCGGGGGTGTATGAAAGCGGGATGAATCTATTCCAGCTGCTGGAACGGCTTTCTGCGGCGGCGCATCTGTTTTCGGTTCGCTGGACAGCGTATACACCGCGCTTTGTATTGGTGTTTCTTATGCTCTATGGGGGCGCGGTGGTCTTGTATTACTCCGGCAGGGAAAACCGCAGGCCGGGGGAGGAATACGGCTCCGCCCGGTGGGGCAGCTCCCGGCAGCTCAATGGGAAATATGCAGATAAAAATCCGGCCAATAACACATTGCTGACCCACCATGTTTCTATGAGCCTTAACGGGCGGCAGCATGGGCGGAACCTGCTGCAAATCATCGTGGGCGGCAGCGGTGCCGGTAAGACGAGGTATTTCTGCAAGCCCAATATCATGCAGGTAAACGGCAGCTTCCTGGTGACGGACCCGAAGGGTGAAATGCTCCGGGACCTGGCGCCGCTGCTGCTGGAGGAGGGGTATGTGCTGCGGGTGTTTGATCTCATTGACCCCCGGCACTCGGACGCTTTTAATCCCTTTGCCTATATCCGGGATGCCAAGGATGTGATGAAGCTGGTGAATAACCTCATTCAAAACACCACACCCAAGAACGCCCAGCAGAGCGACCCGTTTTGGGAGCGGGCGGAGGTGGCCTTGGACACGGCGCTGATGCTGTATCTGCTGTATGAAGCGCCCCCGGAGGAGCAGAACCTTGAAACGGTGCTGTATATGCTGGAAAACGGCGGGGCCAGCGAGGAGGACGAGGCGTACCGCTCCCCGCTGGACCTGCTGTTTGAGGCCCTGGAGGACCAGGAGCCGGACCACATCGCCGTGCGGGAATACCATATTTTCCGGCAGGCGGCGGGCAAAACGGCCCGGTCCATCCTCATTACTGCGGCGGTGCGGCTGTCGGCCTTTATCATCCCGGAGATCAGAAGCATTACATCCCGTGACGAAATGGAGCTTTCCCACATGGGGGAGAGGAAGCAGGCGGTGTTTGCCGTGATCCCCGACAGCGACAGCACCTTTAATTACCTGGTGGGGATGCTCTATACCTGTGCGTTTCAGTCCCTTTACTACCAGGCGGACAAGGTACATCAAGGGACGCTGCCTGTGCCGGTGCGGTTGATGATGGACGAGTTTTGCAATGTGGCCCTGCCCAGCGACTTCGGGAAGATACAGAGCACCATGCGCTCTCGGAACATCATGTCCACCATTGTGCTGCAAAATATTTCGGGGCTGAAGGCGCTGTTTAAGGACGACTGGGAGGGGCTGCTGGGCAACGCGGACACGCTGCTGTATTTGGGTGGGAACGAGCAGTCCACCCACAAATACATCTCGGAGATGCTGGGCAAGGAGACCCTGGATGTGCGGCACAGGAGCACCACCCGGGGACGAAACGGCTCCGACTCCGTCAGCCGCCAGCAGTTGGCCCGGGAGCTGATGACACCGGACGAGGTAAGGAGTATGGATAACCGCTGCGCGCTGCTGTTCATCCGGGGAGAAAAGCCGGTAATGGACGAGAAATACGACCTGCTGCGGCACCCGAATTTGAGCCGGACGGCGGACGGCGGGGCTGCGCCCTATGTGCATAAGGCGGCGGACTACGCCTGCGCGGATATGCGCGGGGCGTTCGTCTCGCTGGAGGAACTGATCTTATTGGAGGGATTTACAGAATGAAAAAATCTATGGTGCGGCGTGTGAGCCGCGTTTTTCTTTTGAGCCTGTGTGTCGGTGCGCTGACGGCGGCCACCGTCTACGCCGCCGGGGACGACCCGCTGGCTATTGTCAACAACCTGTCGGACTTCATCTTTTCCATTATCAAGGCCGTGGGTATCATCATCCTGGGCTGGGGCGTTGTGCAGGTGGGCATGAGCATCCAAAGCCACGACGCCAGTCAGCGGACCCAGGGGCTGCTGTGCCTGTTCGGCGGGCTGCTCATTGCCTTTGCCAAGGAAATTCTGACGCTGATCGGCGCGGTGTAAGGCATGGACAACAACTGGATCATTGACAACCTCAACTATGCCTTTACCCTGTGGAATGGCAAGCTGACGGAGATGTGGTCGCTGCTGACCCAGTCGCCCCAGGCATTTAAGGGCGGGACGATATGGCGGACGATTCAGACCGTAAACGGGGCTATGCAGGGCATTGGCTACGGGCTGCTGGTGCTGTTTTTGGCCATTGGCATCTTCCGCAGCGGCGTGGGATTTCGGGACTTTCGGCGGCCTGAGTATGTGCTGCGGCACTTTCTGTATTTTGTTATGGCGAAGCTGGCCGTGACCTACGGCATCGACCTGATGATGGACATTTTCGCCGTCTGTGCCGGGATCATCTCGGCGGCGGCTGGGAGCGTGGGCGGCATGGAGGGCGCGGCGGTGGCGCTGCCCGGGGAGATCGTCGCGGCCATCGAGGGGGTGGGCTTTCTTGCCAGCATCCCCCTGTGGCTGGTGACGCTGCTGGGGTGTTTGCTGATCACGGTGCTGGCCTTTTTGATGATCCTCACGGTGTATGCGCGGTTTTTTAAGCTGTATCTGTATGCCGCCCTGTCGCCGGTGGCCCTGGCTTCTTTCGCTGGAGAAGGCACCTCACAGATGGGCCGGGCCTTTCTCAAAAGCTATGTGGGCGTATGCCTGGAGGGGGCGGTGATCGTGCTGGCCTGCATCGTGTACTCGGCCTTTGCCTCCAGCGGCGCCACGGCCCTGGGCGGCGGCTCGGTGGTGACGCAGGTGTGGAGCTACCTGGGCGAGGTCATCTTCAATATGCTGGTGCTGGTGGGACTGGTGAAGGGGGCTGATAGGGTGGTGAGAGAGATGTTTGGGATATAAAATTTGTATTGCAAATAGCTACACATTGGGGTATACTATAAGGGAAAGGCAGGTGTTTATTATGGCAACAAAAAGTGCAAATGTTACGGCCAGAGTGCAGCCGGAGATCAAGCGGCAGGCTGAGACCATACTCGAACAAATCGGATTACCTGTTTCTGTGCTGATAGATACACTGTATCGACAGATCATTATGACCGGCGGTGTGCCCTATTCTCTTGCAGTCCCCAAAATTCCTACACGCGACAGCCTAACGGACGAGCAGTTTAACACAATGATGGAGATGGGCTATCAGCAGGCGAAAAACGGGCAGACCGTTTCCGTTGACGAAGCCTTCGCGGCAATAAATGAGGGCATTTAAGCATGGAGTATAAGGTAAGGCTGACCCAGCAGGCTGTAGAACAGATCCAGCAGACGGTTGCCTATATTTCCCATAGCTTACAAGAGCCGGTAATTGCGCGGCGATGGTCGAATTGCTTGGAGAAAGAGATTCGGTCACTGAAACAGCATCCGGCGCGGTATCCACTGACATCGGAGGAGCCTTGGCGCTCTTATGGCATACGGAAAATAGTCGTCAAAAATTTCTTCGTTTACTACTGGATCGATGAAGCTAAGGAACAGGTAACTGTTACGGCTGTCGTGTATGGCCGCCGTGACCAAGTTACCGCACTGCTGGAGATGCCGCTGGAGTAACGGATCACCATAACAATATTCTGCACTGAAACCCGTCTCAATTTGAGACGGGTTTTGACATTTTTGGAGGGAACACATGGAGATCAAAATCAACAAGGAAATTCGCGCCTACAAGGAGACGGTTTATTTTGGGCTGACGGCGCGGCAGCTGATTTGTTCGCTGCTGGCGGTGGGTATGGCGGCAGGGCTGTATTTCGCCCTGCGGGGCGTGCTGGGGCGCGAGACGCTGGGCTGGCTGTGCATCGTGGGCGCGGCGCCTATGGCGGCGGCTGGATTCTTTCGGTACAACGGGCTGACGCTGGAGAAGTTTCTGTGGGCGTGGTGCAAGACCTGCTTTCTGCTGGCCGGGCGGCGGCTGTGGCACAGCGAAAACTATCTGTATGACATTTGGGAGGGTAAAAAGTGAAGAAGCTGTTTAAGGGGCGCAGCACGGAGCGGGATGTCTTTCGTATTCCCCGCAGCGTGCAGCAGTCCATTCCCATCAAGCGCATTTATAAAGACGGCATTTTTCAAGTGAGCGGCAGGTTTTCCAAGACCTGGCGCTTTTTTGATGTGAATTACGCCGTGGCTTCGCCGGAAAAGCAGATGGAGCTGTTTTTGGGCTACTGCGGTGTGCTCAACAGCCTGCCTATGGGCGCGGGCATCAAGCTGACATTGGTAAACCGGCAGCTCAACCGGGAGGAGTTTGGCCGGAACCTGCTCATGGCCTACCGGCAGGACGGGCGGGACTATCTGCGCCGGGAGTACAACGACCTCCTGCTGGACAAGGCGGCGGGCAGCAACAACCTGGTGCAGGAGAAGTACATTACCGTGTCGGCGGCCAAGGGCAGCCCGGACCAGGCCTGCGCCTTTTTTGCCCGCGTGGGCACCGACTTGACGGCGGCGCTGGGACGCATGGATTCCGGCATCCGGGAGATCGCGCTGAACGAGCGGCTGCGGCTGTTGCATGACTTCTTCCGGGTGGGGCAGGAGACGGACTTTGCCTTTGACCTGTCAACCGCCCAGCGGCGGGGCCACGACTTCCGGGACGCCATTGCGCCGGAAACGCTGCAATTTTTCCCGGACCACTACGCTGTGGATGAGCGCGTAGGCCGCACCCTGTTTCTGCGGGAGTACGCCAGCTTCATAAAGGACACCATGATAACCGAGCTGATGGACTATCCCCGGAACATGATGCTGTCCATCGACATTGTACCTGTGGCCACGGACGAGGCGGTGGCGGAGATGCACCGGCGCATTATGGCGGTGGAGAGCGACATCACCCGCTGGCAGCAGCGGCAGAACCGGCACAACAATTTCTCTGCCAACATTCCCTACGACCTGGAGCAGATGCGGAAGGAGACGCGAGAGTTCTTGGACGACCTCACCGCACGGGACCAGCGGATGCTCTATGCCCTGGTGACGCTGACCCACCTGGCGGATAGCCCCGAGCAGCTGGAGCAGGACACGGAGGCGCTGGCGGCTATCGGGCGGTCCCACGGCTGCCAGTTTGTCACCATGAAATACCAGCAGGAGGATGCGCTGAACACGGTGCTGCCCTACGGCCTGCGGCGCATTGATGCTATGCGGACGCTGACCACCGAGAGCACCGCCGTGCTCCTGCCCTTCAAGACGCAGGAAATCATGGACACCGGCGGCTTGTACTATGGCGTGAACGCCGTGTCCCGGAACCTTATTATCTGTAATCGGGACGCCCTGCTGAACGGCCATGGTCTGTATTTGGGAGTATCCGGCAGCGGCAAGTCCATGATGGCCAAACAGGAGATTGGATTCGTGGCCCTGAACACGGACCACGACATCATCGTGGTGGACCCGGAGCGGGAGTATGGCCCGCTGATCCGCGCCCTGGGCGGCGAGGTCATCACCATCTCTGCCTCCAACGGCAGCTATGTCAACGCCCTGGACATCTCCGCAGAGTACGGCGACGGGCGGGACCCGTTGGTGCTGAAAAGCGAGTTCATTATGAGCCTGTGTCAGCAGCTCATGGGTGCGGAGGAGGTGGGCGCGAAGGAGAAATCCATCATCGACCGCTGCACCGCCAACATCTACCGCAGCTATATCCGCAAATATGAGGGCGACCCGCCGACACTGAAGGACCTGTATGACGACCTTCTGCGGCAGAAGGAGCCTGCGGCCCATGAGATCGCCCTGGCCCTGGAGATGTTCACCACCGGGAGCCTCAACATATTTGCCCACCAGACCAACATCGACACCGACAGCCGCATCACCTGCTACGACATCCAGGACTTGGGCGAGAATCTGAAGCCCATCGGCCTGCTGGTGATGCTGGACAGCATCTTGAACCGCGTCATCCGCAACCGGCAGCGGGGACGGTACACCCATGTTTACATCGACGAAATTTACCTGTTCTTTGCCGGCCCCGGCACGAACAGGAGCGGCATCAACAACTATTCCAGCGAGTTTTTGTATAAGTGCTGGAAGCGGTTTCGCAAGTATTACGCCACCCTCACGGGCATTACGCAGAATGTGGAGGAGTGTCTATTGTCCGATACGGCGCGGTTGATGTTCGCCAACAGCGAGTTTTTGGTGCTGCTGAACCAGGCGCCCACGGACCGGGCGGAGCTGGCAAAGCTGCTGGGGGCCAGCGACGCGCAGATGGACTATGTCAGCGACGCCCCGGCCGGACACGGGCTTATTAAGGTGGGCTCCTGCCTGGTGCCGTTCATCAATGAGCTGCCCCGGGACACGGAGCTGTACCGCCTTATGACCACGAAGCCGGGGGAGCAAAATGCGTGAGGTCAAGACCCGCGCCGCTGTGGAGCAGCCGAAGGTGCGGCCCCAAAGCGCCATGCCGCAGGCGGCGGTGCGGGTGTTACAGCGGCGCTATGTCCAGCAGAAGCAGGAGCGGAAGCCGGAGGAATACGCCACGGAGCAGGTGAAGCAGGGGGCGGCGGATGCGGCGCAGATGGCAGCTTCCGTTCATAGGGCACCGCAGAAAATGCCGCCCACCACTTCGACCGGACCACAGCGGGGAGCAAAGCGACATACGCAGCGCACAGCCCAAAGGAAGATGCTCCAGCGGACGAAAAGTGCTGCCCGCAAGGCGGAACAGCGGCTGGAGCGGGTGGCCCAGGCGGTGGGCAGAACCGTTCGTTCGGGCGTGGGTGCCATAGCCGCCGCAGGGGGCGGCGTGGTGCTGGTTTTGCTGCTGGCTTTGCCACTGTTGGCTGCGGTGGTGAGCCTGTCCCCGGCGGGGATCGTGGCGGACGGGCGCACGGTGGAGCCTACTGGGGTGGCTTTGGAGGCGTGGGAGCGGCTGCCCGCGAATCTTTCCACAGAACGGCGCATGGTGGTGACTTATGCGCTGGCGCTGGTGAACCGGGTGGACTACTTTTGGGGCGGTAAGTCCCTGGTGCTGGGCTGGGACGACCGCTGGGGTGAGCTGATGGAGGTCACGGCGGAGGGCGACGACACCACCGGCTCGGAGCGGCCCTACGGGCTGGACTGCTCCGGCTTCGTGGACTGGGTGTTTTACAATGCCAGCGGGAGCGGCTATATTTTGGGCCAGGGCGGCGGTGCGGCGGCCCAGCACGGACAGTGCGCGGACATCCCGTGGGAGGAAGTGCAGCCGGGGGACCTGGTGTTTTACCCGGAGGATGACCATGTGGGCATTGCCGCAGGGCGTGACGGGCAGGGACGGCTGCTGGTGGTGCATTGCGCCGCCGGTGCGGGCGGGGTGACGCTCTCCCTCGGCGATGGTTTCACGCAGGCGGCCAGGCCGGGATGGTATGGGGAGGAATGATGTTTTTCCCTGTTGAAATATAGAAAATTCTGTGGTACAATGCACTCGAACTACATAACGGGACAGCGTGAGCCGGTTTTATCCCGGCGGCGGAATGGGGTGAAAATCCCCGCGAGAGGGTCACTGTGATGCCGATTTATTCGGCTAAGCCAGATACGCAAGACGCTGCTCCCGGGCCGCTGCCAGTACCGGGGCCAAAGCTGTTATGCGAACGCTTCACCCGGCTGCCTATGGCGGCCGGGTGATTTTTTGCCGAGGCAGTACTGCCTCATGCTTTCCATGGAAAGCATGATAGCCATTTCAAGCCGCCGGGGCGGGGGAGGACGGCAGACCCCTCCGCCCCGCTTTCCAAGGAAAAACGGATTCCCACACCAGTGTGCGCACTGGCTCGGAATGACACGGAAAACTTTCAAGTTCTGTCATTGCGAGGGCGCACCGCGCCCGTGGCGATCCGTAATACCCTACCCCGCGCCCCGCCCCGTGTGCAAGCGCCCCCGGGCGTTCACAAATATAGTAAACAAATGAAAGGAAAAAGAGATGAAAAAACGAATCTTATCGCTGCTGCTGGCGCTGGTGCTGGCGGTCTCGCTGCTGCCTATGAGCGTGTTGGCAGATGAGGCGGGCGGGTTTACCGTAAGCAATTTTGAGCTTACCTATGATGAAGACCCATTTGCTTTTACCACTTTCAGCTACAACAAGGAGAAAAAAGTGATTGATGTAGTGGTAGGTGGAGAAGATGATGCAGAAACATGGACAATCTCCCTGGCACTGACCGCAACGGGAGCTTTAACCGATAAAGACGGCAAGAAGTTGACCGTGGGAATATTTGAAGATGGCAGCCACATAACAAGCGGAGCATTTGTCAAAAAATATGAAAATAAATACACAGCGGCATTGACCGGAGACGAGTGGATCATAAACAGTTTTGGTTCGTTGTCAACCTACACGCTTGTGGTTGGCTATGTTGATGCGACTACTGCAAATGATTACACAAAAAATCGTAGAGACTACACCAAATACGATGATAAACAGGAATTTACACTGAATGTAAGGCGCAGTGCAAGCCTGTATAGACTTTCCGTGACGGGCTGCCAACTGTCGCCCTCGTTCAACGCCGGGCAGCCGAAAGACGCGTACACGGTCTATGCCCCCAAGGGAACCACGGAGATCACGCTCAATCTGGGCGTAAATATGACGTCTCAGACGAATGTTTTCATAAACAACAGCGAGAATGCGGAGACCCTTAGCAAAGGAAAATGCACTGTGACTGTGCCTGTTAACGGCCTGAAAAATGGTCCGCTAATGATTCCGATTGACCTAAAATACACGGGGAAGGACGGCAACGGTGTGGACAGCCGTTACACCTTGACCGTGGTATCGGCAGCTATGCCGAAGATCACAACACAGCCCGCTTCGTCCGTTGAATGCGGCAAGGGCGACAGCAAGACCATCAGCGTGGCCGCGAATCTTCCTGCTGATGGCGGTGCGCTGTCGTATCAGTGGTATTGGTCAAGCGGCGACACCATGATCGACGGTGCAACGAGCAATGTATTTACTATTCCTACCGATCACTCCTATTTTGGCAGCGTGTACTGCAAGGTCACGAATACTGTGGACGGCGAGAGCTATGCTGTGAACAGTGAAAAATGTATTATTACGGTGAATCCGACCACCATCACCGCCCCTGCCGTCAGCGGGCCTGCGGGCGGCGGCGCCTGCAAGATCGGCGGCCAGCTCACTCTGACCGCTTCGGAGAGCCATGTGGATGTCTACGGCATTGAAAAGCCGGTGTGCAGGTGGTACAAAAACACGATAAATTCCACTATGGGCGGCGTCTATATCGGCGAGTCTGACTTTGTGGTCAAGGGTGAGGAGAATGTGTCGGAGTTCGCCGTTCCCACAGAGCTGGTGCCGGGGACCTATTATTACTACTGCGCTGTTACTCTGACGGCCAGCAAGAACGCAGGTGTCACGGCTACGACCGTTTCCTCCGCGACACAGAGCATTACTTATGAGAGTTATGACGGCATCATGGGCGATATGTTCCAGGGGACGGGCACCAAAGAGAACCCCTATCAGATCCATACCGCAGAGGAATTGGAGCTGGTGAAATATCTGGTCAATGAAAAAGGGCTGTCTTTCAGCGGGATGTATTTTAAGTTTATGAATGACATTACCCTGCCTGCGGACTGGACGCCCATGGGCTGCACAAAGGATGGAACCCACGACATCAAAAAGGGTGAAAACCTCAACGCATTCTCCGGCATCCTGGACGGCAACGGCAAGACCCTCACCGTTCCTAAGGGCGGTCTGCCGCTGCTGGGCTATGTAAATGGCGCAGAGGTCAGGAACCTGAACATCTACGGCGAGGAGATCAACGGCTACGGACTGGTCAATAACCTGGAGGGCGTGGGCCTCTCCGGCAGCGCCATCGTCATTGACCATGTGACCTTGAAAAGCGGCACCAAGACTCTAAAGGCGGGGTTGATTGGCTCCAATATAAATACCAATATTTATGCCGGGTGCAGCGCGACCTTTGTGGTGACCATTCGCAACTGCACGGTGGAAAAAGGCGTAGTGATCGGCTATGACGGCACCCAGAGCGAGATTGGCTCCTTTGCCGGGCGTATGCTGGGGACGATCGAAAACTGCGTCAGCTACGCGGAGGTCAAGGGCGTCAACTATGTGGGCGGCATTATAGCGACTCGGGACAATGCACTGGGCGTTTGCGATGTACGCAACTGCACCTTTAACGGTACGGTGACGGCCATAGGCGAATATGCCGGCGGCATCGTGGGCGGCGGTTACAATGCCAATGCTTCTGCCCCTAACGGTGTCCGTATCACCATTGAAAACTGCGTGGCAACGGGAACGGTTTCGGGCGTGAAGAATGTGGGCGGCATTCTCGGCGGCGACGAATATGTGGCCCAGGCGTGGGACAGCTATTCGCTGACGGGGAACACCTTCTCCGGCAAGGTCAGCGGCCAGGAAAATGTGGGCGGCATCATCGGATACTATCGCAGCCTGAATAAATTTGACAATATTTCCAATAACATCTATGCCGCCGACTGCGGTGCGACCAAGGGAATTGCCGCCGTGCAGTATGTGGACACAAATCAGTTCGCAAACCTGACCGAAAAGGACGGCACGATCTACTTTAACACCTCAAAAATGGAGATTAACATGCGGGACACGAATACGCTGTATCTCTATGCAAACGATGGGACGCTGATGAAAGGCCCTACTGTCCGGGGGTGCGACTGGAAAGCCAACCACAACCGCACCGACGATCCTCTGGGCAAGGACGCTGTGAAGCTCTGCCGCAGCACCAACGAGAGTCTCCTGCCCGATGATAACGGCGCAGGTACCCCCGCCACCGGCGATACCGGCGTGCTGGTTTGGGTCATCGCCCTGCCCGTGGCGGCCCTCGCCGCAGCCTTCGTCCTGAAGCGTAAGGAGCGGGAGGAGTAAGCTCTCTGCATAAAGAGACTGGAAACGCCTACTGAAAAACAATAAAAGAAACTCCGACCCTTTGGGGAACCAAGGGCCGGAGTTTTTTTGACCGCATAAAGACGCATTTGCAAAGGAGACGATATTGCTTAAACTGAAAATCGACAATTTCATACGAAACCCGTCATATTTGCGTCGGCCATTGTAGAACGAACATAGGACACAAATGGCCAAAAATCGTGTAAAATCATTACAGAAAGACCAAGCGGCGCTGCGTCGGACTGCAAGAGCTCCGCCGTAACGGACAGTTCTCTAGACGCCAAAATACACAAGGACAGGAGGAGTATCAGTGCCGTTAGTTTATTATGTTTCGGACCTCGAAAAGAATGGAACTTTGGACGCTGAACGATTGCTGCGTCTTTTGGGTTTATCCGGGAAACTGTCGGGGTTTTACTATACAGTATATATGCTGGAGCAGGTTCGGGAAAAGCCGGAGTGTATTTTGCTGATCACAAAGCGGCTGTACCGGCAGACAGCGCAGCACTTCCACACCTCAAGCGGCTGCGTGGAGCGAAACCTGCGCACCCTGGTGCAGGCTTGTTGGCGGCAGCCGGACCACGGCTTGCTGGAACGCATCGCGGGGCATCCGCTGTCACAGCCGCCGACAAATACGCAGTTCATTGATATGCTGGCAGCCTACCTCCGCAGCAGTGCCTAAAACGCTTCCCCTGTTTCGGCGGCGGTGATGTACTTTTTTCCTTTCCGCATCGCCGCCGCAGTTTTTATGCGCGTGACAGCGCCATTCTGTAATGTGTTTCAATTTGAGACGGATTATAAAAACGCTCCCCTCGTCCTGTTCAGTGCAGGGCGGGTGGAGTGTTTTGCTGCCATAAGGGCTCATTTGAAAAGCGGGTATGGCCTAAAAAATCGACGGAACGATACAAGTCTCGTCCTGTTTGTGTCGGCCATTGTAGAACGAACGGGGGGCACAAATGGGCAAAAATCGTGTAAAATTATTACAGAAAGACAGGCCGGATTTGCACCGAACGGCCAAGGGTTTCTTTATGCGTGTGCATCAGCCATCAAGGGGTTGGTGGCTGGTGCAGGCTGATAAAGAGCCGAGACTGCACCTTGAAAAGAGCGCTGCTGCGGCGGCGCTGCATAGAGCAGACGGGTACATTCGTGCCGGTGCGAGCCGAGGGAGGACGCCCGCCATGATCTCCGGGCAGGAGGGAGCGACACAGGCGTTTTTCAAAAACAGAGTGGCATTCTGTGGGCCATGACCACCGGCACCCTTAAAGATACTCCCGCATTGGACGCCCTCAAAGCATTGCGCGGCGCACCCATCAGCATGGGCCGGGGTGAGATTCCCGTGAGGCTGGCAGCCACCAGCCGCCTGTTCTGCTCACGATAAAACAAGTCAAAATGCAGAGCCGTGGAGCTTGCGGACAAAATGTTTTGCCTGTATGCTCGGCGGCTTTTTGGTTAAAGCGGAAAAGAAGCGTTCATAATGATAGCGGAGGTGGAAGAACTTGGAGAACAAAAATGAGCAGCAGATCGGTGCGGCCACCTATGTGGTGGAGCGGGTATTCACGGGTACAAAAACCATCCAGGAAGTGGTAACGGAGGAAATCATTTTCACCGGGAAGCAGGCCGCAAATTTTGACGGACAGGCCCCGGATATGGTATAATGGAGCCGTAAATGAGTGGTTCCGGGAAGGAGGAAACATGAGGAACCACATTCAATTAGCAGACGCCTACTACCGTCTTTCCGACGAAGAACGGAAGTACGGCGAGTCGGCCAGTATTACCAACCAGCGCACCATCGTGCGGGAGTACTGCGAAAAACATGGAATTATTTTAGTGAAGGAATTTGCCGACGACGGCTACTCCGGCGGCAACTTTGAACGGCCTGGCTTCCAGGCTATGCTGGAGCACCTCAAAACCGGCAAGGCCAACATGGTCATCACCAAGGACCTGTCCCGCCTGGGCCGTGACATGACGGAATCCAGCCACTATGCGGAGCGCTATTTTCCCGAGCACGGCATCCACTATCTGGCCCCGGGCAGCAACTTTGACTCGGAGGAAGACAACCTCATGGCACCGTTTCAGTTTGCTATGAACGATGTCTACCTGCGGGACACCTCCCGCAAGGTCAAGCAGACGCTGAACACCAAGCGCAACAACGGCAAGTATGTAGCCTGCCCGCCCTACGGCTACCGCAAGGCGGAGCGCACTACGGACCAGCTTGTGCCGGACGAGAACACCGCCCCGGTAGTGAAGATGATCTTCGACCTGGCGGCCTCCGGCCAGTCCTGTCGCAGCATTGCCCTCCGGCTTAACGAATCATGCATCATGCCGCCGCTGAAATACCGGGTGGAGTGCCGGGACAACTTCACCGAGCGGGGCGCCCGCCGGGCCTCCGATGAGTGGAACTACACCACGGTCAAGCGAATCCTGCGCAATCGGGTCTACCTGGGCCACACCCTGCTGGGGAAAAGCCGTAAGGTCAGCGTGAAGTCCAAGAAGAAGGTCCTTGTGCCGGAGGACGAATGGGTGTTTACGAAGGACACCCACCAGGCGCTGGTGTCCCAGGAGCAGTTTGACCTGGCGGCCCATTTCATGGGCGAGAACACCAAGGCCAACGGCGCAAACCCGGCCTTCCGCCACAGCATTTTCGGCGGCATTGCCTACTGCGCCTGCTGCGGCGCGGCCATGTGCTCCGGCGGCTCTGTCTACAACGGAGAGCGGGAAAAATACTGGTATCTGGTGTGCAACAATCTGACCTCCCGGGCGCAGCACCGATGTGCGCATGGGGCGCGTATCCGCTACGATGATTTGATGGAGGTGGTGCGCCGTGATCTCAACAAGCTCCTGTCCTTTGACGATGACGGGATCCGTGCCATCACGGAGAGCGCCATCGAGCAGGCCAACGCCTCCCTGGGTGGGGCCGACCCGGCCACGCAGATCGAGAGCATCGACAAGCAGACCCTGCGCCTCAAGAAGATGATCGAGCGCTCCTACCGCGACAACATCGCCGGGATGCTCAGTGACGACATCCACGGGGAGATGGTCAAGAAGTTCGGCGCGGAGATCGAGGAGCTGGCCGCCCGGCGCAAGAAGCTGGTGGAGGGCGAGACCACGGCCAAGGAGATACGCAGCGCCTACGGGCTGTTTTTTGACCTGGCTAAGAAGTACACCTGTGTAGAAAAGCTGGACCGGGATATGCTGCACGCCTTTATCGAGCGCATTGAGATCGGGGAAAAGATCCTGCCGGAGGGCAGAAAGGTCGCCGGGCCGCGCACCCCATACCGGCAAAGCATCCGAATTTTCTACCGCTTTATCGGAGAAGTTTCGGGGGACAACCTGCGTGAAATGCAGGCAAATAGAGATCGTGAAGAAGCCGTCTACGCAGCGGGGATGTAAAAATATTTACTTTGAAGAAAAAAGCCTTTACAGATTTGGTGTTTTTACCTCAAAAAATGACATTTTGCGAAAAGTCATTTTTCCAGTGTTTAAGCCAAAAATCGGGGTTTGCAAAAATTCTTTAAGGTGGATACACATCCTCCTCGTTGGCGGCTTCCATCTTAAACTTATCCATAGCGGCACGGGCCTGGGGCACATTCAGCTTATTGGTGTTCTTGCTGGACATAGTCACGATCTCCTTTCTTTGGGTACTCGGCTTTCGCCTGTTTGGGTATCGCAAGCATAGTTTGAGCCGATGGGACGGGTTTATACGCAAAATTTGTTGGTAAAAATGCCCGTTTTTTTACTGCGCTGCCTGAGAAGGAGACACGGGGACGGAGAACGGATCGGCGCACCGCTGCGCGTTTCGGCCCGGAGAGAAGCCGAGATATGCTAAATGGTTTGCTTGCGTTTGGGGGAAGGATATATTATAATGAGGAAAACAAAAATAAAAGCGGAGCGATGAACGCGGGCAGAGTGCATCGTACAAACATTGCCGCAGCGCAGAAGCTGCTGGAAGAAGAACGCACACTGGAAGAGTAAGATGGGAGGGGCGCTTGGTGGACTATTTACGGCTGGCGGAGTGCTTCTATGCGTTTTTGCTGCCGGGGCATTGGCTTAGGGCGGATACGCTGGAGGTGCTTGGAGAGAATGCCTATCAAGGGCTACCGAAGAAGGTGCAGGCGGTTTGCTTACCGCTGCCCCGGGCGGACGAGGAGGTCATTCGCAGGGCGTATTTTGAACATATAAATAACCTTACCCTTTACAAGAAATATCAGCGTATGCAGCGGGAGGACAAGGACCTGGAGACGGTGGAGCGGCATTTTTGGCGGATGCTTACAGACGAGGGACGGAGTGAGGAATATCGCAGGTTTCTGGAGCGGTATTTGATTGAATTCGGAGAGAACTGGTGTTGGGAACAAAATATCCCTTGCTCCGGTAAGCCACTGAGCAGCATTAAATGGAATCGGTAGAACACATGAGTGCAGTTGCGGATTATTCAGAACGCGGGCAGGACCCGAAATGAAAAACGGACGGAAAACGGTTTGTAGGAGAGAAAAAGCCTTGGAAAATTTTTTGAAGCAAAGCATGGACTATCTGGCTCGGGAGGACGAGCAGGTGGGGACATGGCTGCGGCGGGAGTATCAGCGGCAGCAGGAAAATATTGAGCTTATCGCCTCGGAGAACATCACCTCCCCGGCGGTGATGGCCGCCGTGGGCAGCTGCCTGACCAACAAATACGCCGAGGGCTACCCCGGGCGGCGATACTACGGCGGATGTGAGTTTGTGGACGAAATCGAGCGGCTGGCTATCGAACGGGCCAAGGCGCTGTTCGGTGCGGAGTTTGCCAATGTGCAGCCGCACTCCGGGGCTCAGGCCAACCTGGCGGCCTACGCGGCCCTTTTGCAGCCGGGGGACACCCTGGTGGGTATGGATCTCTCCGGCGGCGGCCATTTGACCCATGGGGCATCGGTGAACCAGTCGGGAAAGCTGTACCGAGCCGTCAGCTACGGAGTGGACCCCAAGACCGGGCGCATCGACTACGACCGGGTGGAGGACATTGTGAAGACGGAGCGGCCCAAGCTGCTGGTGGCCGGAGCCTCGGCCTACCCCCGGGCGCTGGATTTTAAGGCGTTCGCGGACATCGCCCACCGCCACGGCGCACTGCTGATGGTGGATATGGCTCACATTGCCGGGCTGGTGGCAGGAGGGCAGCACGAGAGCCCTGTGCCCTATGCCGATGTGGTGACCACCACCACCCACAAGACCCTCCGGGGGCCCCGGGGCGGCGTGATCCTGGCCAAGGAGGAGTGGGGCAAGAAGATAAACAGCGCCGTGTTCCCCGGGATGCAGGGCGGGCCGCTGCTGCATGTGATCGCGGGCAAGGCCGTGTGCTTCCGGGAGGCCATGGAGCCCGCGTTCCGGGACTACGCCCGGCGGACGGTGGAAAACGCCGCTGCCCTGGCAAAGGCTATGCTGGCAAACGGATTTGACCTGGTGTCCGGCGGCACGGACAACCACCTGATGCTGGTGGACCTGCGCAGCCACGGCATTACGGGCCGGGATCTGCAGGAGCGGTTGGACGGCCTGCACATTACCCTGAACAAGAACGCCATTCCCGGTGACCCGGAAAAGCCCATGGTCACCAGCGGCGTGCGCATGGGAACGCCCTGCGTTACCACCCGGGGCTTTGACGCCGCCGACATGGCGGTCATCGCCCAGTGCATCCACCGGGCCTGCCGGAATGAGGCGGCGGACCGGGCCTTTGTTCTGGAGACAGTGGCGGAGCTGACCGGGCGGCATCCTATGGATCAGTGAACAGAAAAGCACCCTTTGGCGTGGGCCGAGGGGTGCTTTTTTTAGAGGAAAAGGGAAAGATGGGGGGCGGTGGACGCGGATTGCCACACCAGTGACATCGGTCGCTGGCTCGCAATGACATGGATTTTTGCATGGGGTGCGGTGCAAGTCCGGCGGGCGGACAGGAGCGTCCGCCCCTACGGATATGCAGGAACGATTGCGTAGGGCGGCGTGCCCTCACGCCGCCGCGATGGCGCGGTGGATATTGGGCGGCGGGCTGGGGGCAGCCCGCCCTACGGATAATAGGGGAGTTAGTACGACCGGGTCATCCAGGAGGCCGACCCCTGCGGAAGTTTACAAGAAGTGCGAGCATTATTGGGCGGGCCGATATGGGCATCGTCCCTTACGGACGAATTCAAAGGGGCGGCGACCCCTCAGTCGCGGCAGAGCCGCGACAGCCTGCCCACTGTCGTGCCCGCCAATCGGGGCACTTCCTCGAAATCGCCTCGCTTCATCTGCCACTGGCAGCGCTTCGCCGATTTCCCCTTGCGCAGGGGAGCCTTTGGGGCGGGGTTTACGGATTGGGAAACGGCGGCTGGCCGGCGAATACGGTGGCATAGCGCAGGGAGAAAACCTCCCAGTTCAGCAGGGGGAGGACGGCGTTTACATAGGCCTTGCAGTCATCGCCGTAGGTCAGGTCGTATGCGTGGCGGTAGAGGTCTATGCAGAAAATAGGCGTGAGGGGCAGGGGCGTCTGCTGGCCGGGAGTGAAGTGGAGCCGCAGCTTTCCGCAGCGGTCCGAGAGAAGCCAGGCGTAGCCCTCCCGCGTATTCTGCAGACAGGTCTGGCGCAAGACCCGGAGAAAATCCTCCATGGAGCCGAAGGCACAGCGGATGGACTCCGCCAGCCGGGCATCGGGCTTTCCGGCCCGGGCCGGAGCCAGGGAGGGAAAATACAGGGTGTGGTTATACACCGCGCCGCCGTGATCCAGAATATCAGCGCGGGCCGGGGCAGGGAGGCAGTCCGGGTGCAGCAGAAGTCGGGAGAGGGGGCGGCGCTGGAGAGCCGGATAGGGCTGCAGGGCCCGGTTCAGGCCGTCGATATGCCCGGCGAAAATACGGTCGTGGTGGGTCATGATGGTGGCTCGATTCAGATTCGGCTCCAGGGCACCCGGGGCGTAGGGGAGCCGGGGCAGCACATAGGGGTAGGTCATAGGCAGAGCATCCTTTCCGATGAAAATTTACATTTATACTATATGGCCGCCTTGACAAATGATGCTGTCCGGCGCAAAATGAAGCAAAAGGCATGCCGCCTGCAGGCGGCGAACACTGTGAGGCCTTTAAATAAAGCAAGAAAGAGGTGCAGCGCCATGCGCAGAAAAGACAGACAGAAGGACGCCGCCTTTGCCTGGCAGGTGATGCGGGAGGCACCCTACGCCACCCTTTCCCTGGTGGACGGGGCCGGGAAGCCCTACGCCGTGCCGGTGTCCCAGGCGGCGGATGAGGCGGCGGGGGCCATCTACTTCCACTGTGCCCTGGCCGGGGAGAAGTACGAGATATTCAAAAACGGGTGCCAGGCGGCCATGAGTGCCGTGTCCCATGCGGAGATCATCCCGGACGAATACACCGTGGCCTACGCTTCGGCGGTGGCCCGGGGGCGGCTGGAGATCGTCACGGACGAGGACGAGCGGATGCGGGCTATTAAGATCCTCTGCATGCAGTTTGACCCGGAGGCCGGGGAAAAGTATGTGGCGTGCATGAAAGACTCCGGGGCCCGGACCTGCCTGGTGCGCCTGGCCGTGGCGGAGATCACGGGCAAGGCGGGCAACGACTAAAGGAAAAACTGGCGAAAATTCCTGCGGAATTTTCTGCCAAGAGGATCGCAGCCTGCTGCGCGCATAATTTTGCCGCAAGGCGGCAAAATTCCACACTTGCAGTCTGAGAGGTATTTTTCCCCACGCACAGGTCGCGGTGAAAAATGATTTTAATTTTTTGCCGCCTGCGGGCGGCAAACTCCGCGGGGCTTTTGACACAATAAAAGCGCCCCCGGAGAGGGGGCGCTGGGGATGGATTTTTCGATTTATATGTCGGAGAAGTTGTGGGGCTGCTCGGCGGCCAGGACCTGGGCCGGGTCTGCGTCCCACAGGCGCAGGAGCTTTTCGGCGAGAATTTTGGAAAAGCCCGCCAGCAGCGCCGACTCCATCACCAGACACCGGGCTACGCCGTCTGTCCCGGCATCGGGCACGTACAGGTCCTGCCAGCTCTGCTGGATCTGGCGGTTGAAAAGCAGCGCGATACCCCGGAATTTGCCGCTGTAATCCTCATAGATCTGCCGCAGGGACTGGGCCCCCTCCTGGCTGTCGGCCAGGTCCCAGGGAATGATCTTCTGCACCTGGCTGATGCCGATGGACTGCTTCAGGGTGAGGATCATAATCAGGTAGCATATATGGACCCGGTAGTACTTCCGCTTCACCGGGGCGGGCATCAGCTTCAATCGGACATAGTTGTTGATGGCAGAGGCGGTGACGATGCGCTCCTTCTCCTCGTTTACCGGGGGGATGAAGCTGAGATACCGCTCCAGAAGCAGGATCACCTGGTCCATATACAGGCCAAAATCCGGGATGGAGTCCCACTGAGGCAGGTGATAGTCGGTAATATATTGGTCCCAGCGCTGCAGCTTGTGCGCGATGAGGGATTTATCGTAGGACATAAGGACACCTCCAGTTCGCAGAAATCATTATAGCAGGAATTGTCATTGGTTACAATAGGAAAAAAGAACATTGACACGCCATATGTAATATGCTATATTATTAAAAAACAGACGAAGGAGGGGGTCCTATGCCCCGGGCGTATGTATATGGCGATTCACTGCTGAAGGCCACGGTGCCGGACGAGCAGTTTCATTATCATTTCCACCTGCCGGAGGTGATGGAGCGGTACACCGGGCGGCAGACCGAGGTAGTGAGCCGGGCCAAAATGGGCGCCACCATCCGCAAGGGCCAGGCACTGCTGGATCACGACCTGCAGCGGGGCCTCCAGGCGGACTTTGCCCTCATTGCCTACGGCGGCAACGACAGCGACTTCGACTGGGATGCCATCGCGGACCGGCCCGAGGACGAGCATGTGCCCCGGACGGCTCTGCCGGAGTTTAAAAATACACTGCTGGACATGCTGCAGAAGCTGCGCACCCAGGGCGTGCAGCCGGTGCTGATGACCCTGCCCCCCATCGATGCCCAGCGGTATCTGGATTTCCTCTGCCGGGCCGGGCGCAGCAAGGAGCGCATCATGACCTGGCTGGGGGACACCCAGCACATTTACCGCCACCAGGAGCTGTATTCCGATACGGTGGCCCGGGTAGCCTATGAGACGGGCACCCCGCTGATCCAGGTGCGGGAGAGTTTTTTGAATGAGAAGCGTTTGCCGGGACTGATCTCCCCGGACGGTATCCATCTGACCATGGAGGGCTATGTCAAGATGTTTGACACCCTGGCCGGGTGGCTGCGCAAAGCGATCGCGTGATAAGGAGAAAAAAATGGTACGAATTTTTACGGACACGGCAGCTAATCTGCCTATGAAGATCTTGGAGGAGCTGGACATTAAGACCGTGCCCCTGACCTATGAGGTAGACGGCGTGGAGCCGGACTACAGCATCGACTTTAACGGCCCCGCCTTTTATGAGGCCATGCGCAAGGGCGCGGAGGTGAAGACCTCCATGGTGAATCCCCAGACGGCGGCCCAGGCCATTGAGCAGTGTCTGGAGCGCGGCGAGGATGTGCTGTATCTAGGCATTTCCGGCGGCATCAGCGGCAGCTGTTGGGGCGTAGACCTGCAGTGCAAGGAGCTGGCGGAGAAGTACGGCCAGGGCCGGGTCTGCGTGGTGAATACCCGGGGCGCCTCCCTGGGCGAGGGCCTGGTGGTCATCGAGACCGCACGCCTGGCCAAGGAGGGGGGGACCCTTTCGGAGCTGGAGACTTTTGCCCGGAGCCGCTGCGCGAAGATGCAGCAGTTCTTTGTGGTGGACGACCTGAAGTACCTGCACAAGGGCGGCCGTATCTCCGGCGGCGCGCGCCTGGCCGGGACGATGCTGCAGATCAAGCCCATCCTCCGGAGCGACGAGGAGGGCAAGATCGTGATATACGAAAAGGTCCGGGGTAAGAAGAAAGCGCTGGAGGCCCTGGCGAATATCTACGCCCAGAGCGTGGATGACCTGAGCGCCCCCATCGGGATCGCCCATGCCGATGCCCCGGCGGATGCCCTCCACCTGCAGAGCCTGCTGCGGGATAAGGGCGCCACAGGCGAGATCGTCCACGTGTGCTATGAGCCGGTCACCGGCGCCCATGTGGGCCCCGGGACGGTGGCTATGTTCTTCTATAGCGAGCAGTGGCGGTAATTTGGAAAATAATAAAAGGGACGGACCGTGCCGGTCCGTCCTTTTAATTATGCTGTTATTATTTTTGCAGAGAAAGGGCCCACTGGGAGTACTTGGCGATGTTTTCATCCCGCTGCTGGGGATCCTGGCCCAGAGTGAGGATATAGACCTTGATCTTCGGCTCGGTGCCGGAGGGACGGACCAGGATCACGGTGCCGTCGGACAGGGCGTAGCGCAGAACATTGCTGCCCTTCAGCTCCGAGGCGGTGACCTTTCCGGTTGCGCAGTCGGTGACGGTGCCGTCCTTATAGTCCGTGCGTGCCGTAACGGCCACCCCGGCGATGTCCGCAGGGGGCACATCCCGCAGGGACTGCATGAGCGCAGCCATCTTCTCCAGACCGTCCAGGCCGGGCATTACCAGGTTGTGGGTCTTTTCACCGTAGTAGCCGTACTTTTCGTACAGGGCCTGGAGGGCGTCAAAGAGGGTCATGCCCCGGCTTTGATACCAGGCGGCCATCTCCGTCAGCAGCAGGGAGGCGGTGACGGCGTCCTTGTCGCGCACATAGTCGCCCAGCATGTAGCCGTAGCTCTCCTCGTAGGAGAACACCACTTTGCCCAGGCCCTGGCTCTCCAGCTGCTGCTTCTTCTCGGCCATGAACTTAAAGCCGGTGAAGGTGTCGTAGCAGGCGGCGCCGTGGCTCTCGGCCACCCGGCGGGCCATTTCGGTGGTGACGATGGTTTTCAGCAGCACGGCGTTTTTCGGCAGCTTGCCGTTGCGGGCCAGGGCGCCCAGCAGATAGTCCGCCAGCAGCACGCCGGTCTGGTTGCCGGACACGGGGATAAAGCGGCCATCGGTGCCGCGCACCAGGATACCCACCCGGTCGCTGTCCGGGTCGGTGCCGATGATGAAGTTGGCGCCCACCTGGTCGGCCAGGGCGATGGCCAGGTAGAAGCCCTCGGGATTCTCGGGGTTGGGGGAGTCCACCGTGGGGAAGGAGCCGTCCAGCACCATCTGCTCGGGTACGCAGTGCAGGTGCTTCACACCCAGATCCCGCAGGGCCTGGGGCACCAGCTTCCAGCCGCAGCCATGGAAGGGGGTGTAGACCACATGAAAGTCGTCCGCTACCTTGGCCACGCTCTCCCGGTCGTTGACCATGGCCATGACATTTTCCATGAAGGCATTGTCGGTCTCCTCGCCCATGAGTTCGATGCGTCCGGCGGCCTTGGCCTCGTCAAAGGGCATGGTCCTTACGCCGGTGAAAATGTCGATCTTCTCCAGCTCTTTGGCAATGGCGTCGGCATGGTGGGGGGGCAGCTGGGCACCGTCGGACCAATACACCTTGTAGCCGTTATACTCCTTGGGGTTGTGGCTGGCGGTGATGTTGATACCCGCCTGGCAGCCGTAGTGCCGCACGGCGAAGCTCAGCTCCGGAGTGGGGCGCAGAGACTCGAAAATGCGCACATGGATGCCGTTGGCGGCGCAGACCTCCGCGGCGGCATGGGCAAATTCCGTGCTGTGGTGGCGGCAGTCCATGCAGATAGCCACGCCCTTGTCCATAGCGGCCTGCCCCTCGGCGCATATAACGTTGGCAAAGCCCTGGGTGGCCCAGCGGATGACATAGATGTTCATCTGGTGCAGGCCCATTTTCATGGTGCCCCGCAGGCCGGCGGTGCCGAACTCCAGGGGACCGTAGAAGCGGCTCTCGATCTCCTTGTCGTCACCGGCGATGGCTAAAAGCTCCGCCCGCTCGTCTTCGGTGATGGCATCGCTGTGAAGCCATTTTTGATATTCTGCCTTATAGTCGATCATGCTGTAAAAACTCCCTTCCGTTTTGTTCTGAAAGTTATGAATTATCCTCGTCGAAAACCGGCTCGGCTTTGAGCAGCTCCTGGGCCTCCTCCAGCCGGGAGGCGGGGACATAGAGGCTGGCGCCGAAGCCGGAGAAGCCGTTGATGACCTTCCCGGCGCCGCCCTCCTTATCGTAGTACTTAAAGCAGGGGATGCCGTAGGCTGCCAGCATGGACAGCTTCATATCGGCATCAGCGGCGGAATCAAAGGCTTGCTCCAGCATGACGGCCTTTTCTTTTTCACCGTTTTCCAGGGTGGGCCAGGCGGGCATGTCGGCCTGGCCGCCAAAGGACCAATCATTGTTCATGGGGGTTCCTCCTAAAATATGTAGTGTGAGGTGTCGACCCCTCAGTCGGCTTCGCCGACAGCTCCCCTTACGCAGGGGAGCCTTTTTTAGGGGACGGGGGATGCGGATTGCCACAGCCAGTTTGCGAACTGGCTTCACAATGACATCGTGTTTTACAAGGAGTGCGGTGGGGAATCAGCGGGCGGACAGGGGCGTCCGCCCCTACGGATATTATATAGAGATTACTTGTGGTATTTTGTCCCTTGCTGGATCTGAAAGGCGCGGTAGATCTGCTCCAAGAGCATGACCCGGGCCAGGTGGTGGGGGAAGGTCATGGGGGACATGGAGAGCCTCCAGTCCGCCTGACGCTTCAGGCTCTCGCTGAGACCCACGCTGCCGCCGATGAGAAAGGTGACCTGGGCCTTGCCGCTGACGGCCAGCTGCTGCATCCTCCGGCTCATCTCCTCGCTGGAGCAGGGTGCGCCCTCGATGCACAGGGCCACCAGTGCGCCGCCCCTGGGGAGCCTTGCGGTGATGGCGGCGGCTTCTGCGTCCAGGGCCTGGCGGATCTGGGCCAGAGAGGGGTCCTCCGGCAGCCTGCTCTCGGGAAGCTCGATAATGTCCAGCTTGCAGTACCGGCCCAGGCGCTTGGCGTACTCCGCCGTGGCGTCCAGATAGAATTTTTCCTTTAATTTTCCCACGCACAGGACGGTTATCTTCTGCATGGCGCACCCTCCGCTATGTAAGCCTCGCTGCTCTCGCCCCGGGGAGCCACGGTGAGCCGGACGTCATCGAATCCGCCGCTACGCAGGGCGCGGCCTACGGTGTCCAGGGCGCAGTCGGGGGTGTTGTTCTCCTTGCTCAGATGTACCAGGACGAACTGCCGGGTGCCTCCTTTTGCCATGCGGCAGGCAAAGTCCGCCGCCGCATCGTTGGACAGATGGCCGTGGTCGCTTAAAATCCGCTGCTTTAGGGGGTAGGGGTAGGGGCCGGTTTGCAGGCGGTATATATCGTGATTGCTCTCCAAAAGCAGCAGCTCCACTCCGTCCAGGACCTCCTCCGCCTCCGCCGTCACATAGCCGGTGTCCGAGAGGATACCGGCAGAAGCGGTGGGGCTGTCGAAGCGGAAATCCATAGACCCCTCCGCGTCGTGGGAGGTGGCAAAGGGAGTGACGGTGAGATGGCCCAGGCTCTGGGCTTGGCCCGGGACCAGGGGACGCAGCAGGTGGACCGCCGCCGGGACCTGACGCGAAAGAACGGCGCAGGCGGCGGGAGAAGCGAACACCGGCAGGGCCGTGTGCTTAAGAAAGACACGCAGCCCGGCGGTGTGGTCGGTATGGGTATGGGTGATGAAAACGGCGCTGAGACTGTCCGGAGGATAGCCCAGATCCTTCAGAGCTGTCTCTATCCGCCGGGCGGAGATGCCGGCGTCCACCAGGATGCGGGTGCCGCCGCCGCAGACCAGAGCGGCGTTGCCCTCGGAGCCGCTGGCCAAAGTGTGTATGATGATCAAATGTCAAACCTCCGATGGTAAAAGCAGCGCCTGTGCGCCGGGCCGCAGTAATGCGGCTCCGTGCGGCAGACGCTGCCTGGCGGCTTTTTTCAGCCGATATGTGCTTCTGGCTGCTCAGCGACGTCGGGGACCTCCACCACGCGGATGTCCGCGCCTACGGCCTTGAGCTTGCCTACCAGGTCCTCATAGCCCCGCTCGATGAACTGCACCTGGCTCAATTCCGTGGTGCCCTGGGCACTGAGCCCGGCAATGACCATGGCCGCGCCTGCCCGCAGGTCACAAGCCTGGACCGGGGCGCCCTGGAGATGGTCTACGCCCTCAATGACGGCCACGTGGCCGTCGGCCTGGATGTTGGCGCCCATGCGTTTGAGTTCGTCGATATATTTAAAGCGGCTGTTCCACACGTTTTCATTGACGATGCTGGTGCCCTGGGCCGTGGTGAGCACTGCGGCGATCTGGGGCTGCATGTCCGTGGGGAAGCCCGGATAGGGCATGGTTTTCACATTGGTTTTCTGCAGGGGCTCGCTTCGGCGCACCAGAACGGCATCGTCCCGGTCCTCTACGTATACGCCCATCTCTACCAGCTTGGCGCTGATGCAGTCCAGGTGCTTGGGGATGACGTTTTTGATGAGAACCTGCCCGCCGGTGGCGGCCACGGCAGCCATGTAGGTGCCGGCCTCGATCTGGTCGGGAATGATGCAGTAGCTGCCGCCGGCCAGACGGTCCACGCCGCGGATCTTGATAGTCTCGGTGCCGGCGCCCCGGACATCCGCGCCCATGGAGTTGAGGAAGTTGGCCAGATCCACGATGTGGGGCTCCTTGGCGGCGTTTTCGATAACGGTGTTGCCCTTGGCCAGCACGGCGGCCATCATGATATTCATGGTAGCGCCTACGGACACCACATCCAGGTAGACGGAGGTGCCCATCAGACGGCCGCCCTTGGCGTTGGCCTGGATGAAGCCGCCTTCTACGCCTACCTCTGCGCCCATGGCGGTGAAGCCCTTGATGTGCTGGTCGATAGGCCGCACGCCGAAGTCACAGCCGCCGGGCATGGCTACGGTAGCCTCGCCAAACCGGCCCAGCAGAGCGCCGATGAGGTAGTAGGAGGCACGGATGCGCCGGGCCATTTCATAGGAGGGGTGGGTGGAGTGGATGGCGTGGCAGTCCAGCTCCACGGCGTGGCGGTTCAGCACGCGGATTTTCGCGCCCAGCTCCTCCAGAATGTTCAGCAGCAGCGTCACGTCGCTGATTTGGGGGATGTTCTCAATGCGGCAGATGCCGTCTACCAGCAGAGCCGCGGGGATAATGCCTACGGCGGCGTTTTTGGCGCCGCTTATGGTAATCTCACCAAAGAGCGGATGTCCGCCCTGAATAATATATTGTTTCATAAAATTCCCTTTCCCAAAGTATAGGGAGGCCAAGTGCCTCATTATAAAAGCCACCGCGTAAAATACGAGGGGCATAGTCATCCATTCGTAAAAAATAGTATATCACATATTTTTTCAAAAGCAATCACCAATATTCCAAAAGCGGAGGGAAACTCCGTGGAAAATTGAGAGGGGGCGTAAAAAAATACCGAAAAAAACTTCAAAAAGGGGCTTGACATCCACGGAGGATGGGTGTAATATACAAACAACAAACATATGAGCAATTATTCACATGAACAGTTGAGGGAAACAATATGGAACAAATGGAAAAGACTCCGGAGCAGGATTTCCTGTGCCTGGACGAGAGCGGCGTGGAGGCCGTGCGCCAGCAGATGCCCGACGAGGACGATCTGTACGACCTGGCGGAGCTGTATAAGGTGTTTGGCGACTCCACCCGCATTAAAATTTTGTATGTGCTGTTCGGCGCGGAGCTATGCGTGTATGACATCGCAAGGCTCCTGGGCATGACCCAAAGCGCCGTGAGCCACCAGCTTCGTATTTTGAAAAACAACAAGCTGGTGAAGTTTCGCCGGGAAGGCAAGACCGTTTTTTATGCCCTGGATGACGACCATGTGCGCTCCATTTTGAAGCTGGGCATGGAGCATTTGGGCGACTGAGGAAAGGAGACATATTACCATGAAAAAGACTTACAAGATCGAAGTAGACTGCGCCGCCTGCGCCGACAAGATGGAGCAGGCCGCCCAGAAGACCGAGGGCGTGGCCGCCGCCACCGTCAGCTTTATGACCCAGAAGATGAAGGTGGAGTTTACCGACGGCGCCGATGTGGACGCGGTGATGCAGCAAGTGCTGAAAAACTGCAAGAAGGTGGAGGACGACTGCGAGATATTCCTTTAACTGGCGAAAAAACTTCGTTTTTTCTGCCAAAAGGATCACAGTCTGCTGCGCGCATAATTTTTGCGCAGGGCGCAAAAATTCCACACTTGCAGCCTGAGAGGTATTTTCCCCCACGCACATGTCGCGGGGGAAAATCATTTGAAATTTTTGCCGCCTGCGGGCGGCAAACTCTGCGAGGCTTTTTTAGGAGCCGGAAACACGGAAGGAGGCGTAAAAGCCGTGACGAAGAAGCAGAAAACCAATCTTATACGGATCATCGTGTCGGCGGTGCTGGTGGTGGGGATTTGGATCTCCCCCCTCACCGGTTGGCTGGAGGGCGTGCTGTACCTCCTCCCGTATTTCATCGTGGGCTATGACATTTTGCTCAAGGCCGTGAAGGGCATCTTCCGGGGCCAGGTGTTCGACGAGAACTTCCTCATGGCCGTGGCCACCGTGGGCGCTATGGCCCTGGGCGACTGGCGGGAGGGCTGCGCCGTTATGGTGTTTTACCAGGTGGGCGAGCTGTTCCAGAGCTACGCCGTGGGCAAGAGCCGCCGCAGCATCTCCGACCTCATGGACATCCGCCCGGACTATGCCAACATCGAGACGGACGGGGCCCTGGAAAAGGTGGACCCGGACGATGTGGCCGTGGGCACCATCATCGTGGTGCAGCCTGGCGAGCGCATCCCCATCGACGGCGTGGTGACGGAGGGCGAGTCTACCGTGAATACCAGCGCCCTTACCGGCGAGAGCCTGCCCCGGCAGGTGAAGGCCGGGGACGAGGTGCTCTCCGGCTGCGTGAACCTCAGCGGTCTGCTGCATATCCGGACCACCAAGGAATTCGGCGACTCCACCGTGGCGAAGATCCTGGACCTGGTGGAAAATTCCAGCATGAAAAAGGCCAAGGCGGAGAACTTCATCACCAAGTTTGCCCGGGTCTATACCCCGGCGGTGTGCTACAGCGCCCTGGCCCTGGCGGTGCTGCCGCCGGTGGTGCGGCTTATCATGGGCAGCGCGCCCATGTGGGGCGACTGGATCACAAGAGCCCTGACCTTCCTGGTCATCAGCTGCCCCTGTGCGTTGGTCATCAGTATTCCCTTGAGCTTCTTCGGCGGCATTGGCGGCGCGTCTGCCAAGGGTATTTTGGTCAAGGGCAGCAACTATCTGGAGGCCCTGGCCAAGACAAGCTGCGTGGTGTTCGATAAGACCGGCACCCTCACCAAGGGCGTTTTCCAAGTGCTGGAGACGGCCCCGGAGGGCATGGACGAGCAGACCCTGCTGGGCTGGGCGGCCCAGGCGGAGTGCTACTCCAAGCACCCCATCAGCCAGAGCCTGAAGACCGCCTGGGGCGGCCAGGTGGACACCGACCGGGTGACGGATGTGGAGGAGCTGGGCGGCTTCGGCCTGACGGCGCAGATAGACGGCCACGCCGTGGCCGTAGGCAACCGGCGGCTCATGGAGAAGCTGAACATTCAGCCCGCAGAGATCCAAAAGGCTGGAACGGTGGTCTATGTGGCCGTGGACGGCGTGTATGCCGGATGGATCCTCCTGGGCGATGTGGTGAAAGAGCACGCAGCCCAGGCCATCCGCGGACTGAAAGCCGAGGGTATCGAGAAGACCGTCATGCTCACCGGCGACGCGGACGTGGCGGCCCAGCAGGTGGCATCTCAGCTGGGCGTAGACGAGGTACACAGCCAGCTTCTGCCGGCGGATAAGGTCCGGCAGGTGGAGCGGCTGCTGCAGGAGCGCAAGGACGGTCGTCTCCTGGCCTTTGTGGGTGACGGCATCAACGACGCCCCTGTGCTGGCCCGGGCCGACATCGGCATCGCCATGGGCGCCCTGGGCAGCGACGCAGCCATCGAGGCGGCGGATGTGGTACTCATGGACGACGATCCGGCCAAGATCGCCCTGGCCATGCGCATCTCCCGGCGGACGCTTTGCATCGTATACGAGAACATCGTGTTCGCCCTGGCGGTGAAGGCGGTGTGCCTGGTGCTGGGCGCCATCGGCATGGCCAGTATGTGGCTGGCCATCGGCGCGGATGTAGGCGTGATGGTGCTGGCGGTGCTCAACGCCACCCGGGCCCTGTCGGCGGGAAAAGAGTAAAAAAATAAACGGGCGGAGGGAACTGCAAAAGTCCCTCCGCCCATTTTTTCGCAAAAATCAGAAAAAATTGGCAGAAAATGATTTTTCTGTTACAATACCCGCAAGAGCGCTGCACGAACGGCAGGCGGTTGGCTACACCACCCGAAAGGGGGTGAGGCTTGTGCCTATAACACTGACGGTACATATCTTCGGAGTTGTAATTACGATCAGAGTTAAAAGGGAAAACCGCCACTCTGCCAAGTGACGGTTTTCTTGAGATTCATCTCAGTTAATCGATTACTGTAGAGCCAACCGCTTGTCGCAGCGCTCTTACTATATTTATATTACCACACGGACGGAAAATGTCAAGTGTGGGTTTCCTTTTGCCCGGATTTGGGGGCTGTATTTTAGTCTTGAAAACCCGGCCTCTTTCTGCTACAATTATTTAGTTAAAGTATGCCATTTTGAGTAGTGAGGTGAACTGCGTGTACTTAAAAGCGCTTGAGATACAGGGCTTTAAGTCCTTTCCGGAGAAAACGGTTTTGAACTTCGGTGAGGACATCACAGCTATCGTCGGCCCCAACGGCTCCGGCAAGTCCAATATTTCCGACGCCATCCGCTGGGTCATGGGCGAGCAGAACAGCCGTCAGCTCCGGGGCGCCAAGATGGAGGATGTGATCTTCGGCGGCACCGAGAAGCGACGGGCTATGGGCTTTGCCCAGGTGACGCTGGTCATTGACAATACCGAGCACATTTTCAACCGCGACGAGGCGGAGGTGGCGGTGACCCGCCGCTATTACCGCAGCGGCGAGTCGGAATATTACATCAACCGCCAGTCCGTCCGCCTGAAGGACGTAAACGAGCTGTTCATGGACACAGG
>CAKTZK010000009.1 GCA_934635515.1 uncultured Oscillospiraceae bacterium | reverse complement strand
CCCTGCGCAAGGGGAAATCGCCGAAGCGCTGCCAGTGGCAGAAGAAGCGAGGCGATTTCGAGGAAGTGCCCCGATTGGCGGCCACGACAGTGGCCGGGAATCGGTTGGCACGACGGTGGGCAGGGTGGCGTGAAGCGCCTGAGGGGTCGCCCCCACCGCCCCCCTTGATACGCTTCCGTAGGGCGGGGTGCCCTCACCCCGCCGTTACTCACCGCACCCACGGCAGGACACACAGGTCCTGCCCTACCAAAATGTAGGGCGGGCTGACCACAGCCCGCCGCCCGTCACGCACCGCACCCCTTGCAAAAAAATGTCATTGCGAGGCCAGTGCGCACACTGGCCGTGGCAATCCGTTCCCTCCCCGAAAAAAATCCCGCCGGAGGTCCGGCGGGATTTTTTCATAAATATAAACCAACAGCGGCAAATCAGCCCTTCAGGCTCTCTGCCACCGCCACAGCCACGGCCACGGTGGCGCCAACCATGGGGTTGTTGCCCATGCCCAGGAAGCCCATCATTTCCACGTGGGCGGGCACGGAGCTGGAGCCGGCGAACTGGGCGTCGCTGTGCATACGGCCCATGGTGTCGGTCATGCCATAGGAGGCAGGGCCGGCGGCCATGTTGTCCGGGTGCAGGGTACGGCCCGTACCGCCGCCAGAGGCCACGGAGAAATACTTCTTGCCCTGCTCGATGCACTCTTTCTTGTAAGTGCCGGCCACAGGGTGCTGAAAGCGGGTGGGGTTGGTGGAGTTGCCGGTGATGGACACATCCACGCCCTCATGGTGCATGATGGCCACGCCCTCGCGCACATCGTCCGCGCCGTAGCAGCGGACATTGGCCCGCTCACCCTCGGAGTAGCGGATCTCCCGCACTACCTTCAGCTCGCTTGTGTAGTAGTCGAACTGGGTCTGCACATAGGTGAAGCCGTTGATGCGGCTGATGATCTGAGCGGCATCCTTACCCAGGCCGTTGAGGATCACGCGCAGGGGCTCCTTGCGGGCCTTGTTGGCGTTTTTCACAATGCCGATGGCGCCCTCGGCGGCGGCGAAGGACTCGTGGCCCGCCAGGAAGGCAAAGCACTTGCTCTCCTCGCTGAGGAGCATAGCGCCCAGGTTGCCGTGGCCCAGACCCACCTTGCGGTCCTCGGCCACAGACCCGTCGATGCAGAAGGACTGCAGGCCCACGCCGATCAGCTTGGCGGCCTCGGCTGCGGTCTTGACTCCGGCCTTCAGAGCGATGGCCGCACCCACGGTGTAAGCCCAGCAGGCGTTTTCGAAGCAAATGGGCTGAATGCTCTTTACGATCTCATAGGGGTCAAAGCCTTTGGCCTTGCAGATATCCCGGCACTCCTCCACGGAGCCGATGCCGTACTGAGCGAGGACGCCGTTGATCTTGTCGATTCTTCTTTCGTAGCTTTCAAACAGTGCCATAATTTCGTCCTCCTCCTTATTCCTGTCTGGGATCGACATACTTCGCCGCATTGTCGAACTGACCATAGTGACCCTTGGCCTTTTCCAGAGCGGTGGCTGCGTCGTCGCCCTTCTTGATAAAGTCCATCATCTTGCCCAGGCTGATGAACTCGTAGCCCACGATCTCGTCGTCCTTGTTCAGAGCCACGCGGGTCACATAGCCCTCGGCCATCTCCAGATAGCGGGGACCCTTTTCCTTGGTGGCAAACATGGTGCCCACCTGGCTGCGCAGGCCCTTGCCCAGATCCTCCAGGGACGCGCCCACCGCCAGACCGCCCTCGGAGAAAGCGGACTGGGTACGGCCATACACGATCTGCAAAAACAGCTCCCGCATGGCGGTGTTGATAGCGTCGCACACCAGGTCGGTGTTCAGCGCCTCCAGAATGGTCTTGCCGATGAGAATTTCGGCAGCCATAGCAGCGGAATGGGTCATGCCGGAGCAGCCGATGGTCTCCACCAGAGCCTCCTCGATAACGCCGTTTTTCACATTCAGCGTCAGCTTGCAGGCGCCCTGCTGAGGCGCGCACCAGCCGATACCGTGGGTGAAGCCGGAAATGTCGCCGATCTCCTTAGCCTGGACCCACTTTCCCTCCTCGGGAATGGGCGCAGGGCCATGATAAGCGCCCTTGGCGATGGGGCACATATGCTGCACTTCGCTGGTATAGATCATAATAGCCAAATCCTTTCTATGTGATATGTTTCTGCTGTTCTCAGTTCACTTCGATTATAACAAATATTTTCCTTCTTTGCAAGGAACTATACATTGTAAGATCTTGCTCTTACTTCGCCACAAATCCTATCTTGCGGTATACCTTGCTCAGGGTCTTTTGGGCCAGGTAGGCAGCGCGCTCCGCTCCCTCCTTGTAAACGCTCTCCAGGTACGCCTTGTCCTTCATAATGCGCTCGGACTCCTCCCGCAGGGGCCGCAGCAGCTCCACCACAGCCTCGCCCACGGCGGGCTTGAAAACGCCGTAGCCCTGGCCTGCGAACTCCGCCTCCGCCTCGGCCAAGGTCTTGCCGGTGGCGGCGCAGTAGATGGTCAGCAGGTTGGAGATGCCGGCCTTATTCTCCTTATCAAACTTCACCGCCGTCTCGCAGTCGGTAATGGCGCGCTTAAACTTGCGCAGGATGTCCTCGGGCTTGTCCATCATAAATACGCATCCGTCGGGGTCGGACTTGCTCATTTTGCTTTCGGGATTTGCCAGGCTCATGACCCGGGCTCCCATTTTGGGGATAAAAGCCCCCGGCAGGGTAAAGGTGTCTCCGTACACGCTGTTAAACCGCTGGGCAATGTCCCGTGTCAGCTCCACATGCTGCCGCTGGTCCTCCCCCACCGGCACCAGATCCGCCTGATACAGCAGAATATCCGAGGCCATCAAAACCGGGTAGGTGAACAGTCCCGCGGTGATGTTGTCCGCGTGCTGCTTGGCCTTGGCCTTAAACTGGGTCATGCGGCTCAGCTCGCCAAACTGGGTATAGCAGCCCAGCACCCAGCTCAGCTCCGCGTGCTGGGGCACATGGCTCTGGATGAACATGATGTTCTTCTTGGGGTCCAGGCCGCAGGCGATATACTGGGCCAGCTGATTCACGCTGCGGCGGCGCAGGGTAGCCGGGTCCTGCCGCACAGTGATGGCGTGCATATCCACGATGCAGTACAGGCAGTCATACTCGTCCTGCAAGTCCACCCAGCTGCGAATGGCCCCCATGTAGGACCCCAAGGTCAGCTCGCCGCTGGGCTGGATGCCGCTGAATATCCGTTTTTTCTTCTCCACTGTGTTCTCCATCTTCATTGGCTCCTTCCGAAAATGTGCTTAAAACACTATTTTATTCAAATCAAGGTTATGGTATCACTTTTCCCGCAAAATTGCAACGGGATATGCTTTTTTTCTTGACTTTTTCGTCAGCTACTTTATAATAGTAGGGTATATTTTTACTATGGATAAATGTTACTAATTTGCGGAGGTTGATCGCCATGACACTGGATCACAGCTATTTTGAGCAGATGGAGGCCAAGATCCCCCACGGCCGGGTGCGCACCCGCTTCGCCCCCTCGCCTACGGGATATATGCATGTGGGCAATCTGCGCACGGCCCTTTATACCTGGCTCATTGCCCGGTCCCACGGCGGCACATTCATTCTGCGCATCGAGGATACCGACCAGGGCCGTCTGGTGGACGGCGCTGTGGATGTGATCTACCGCACCATGGCCGAGTGCGGCCTAACCCATGACGAGGGCCCCGATGTGGGCGGCCCCGTGGCCCCCTATATCCAGTCCCAGCGCCGGGACACCTACGGCCAATACGCCCAGCTCCTGGTGGAAAAGGGTGCCGCCTACTACTGCTTCTGCGAGAAGGCCGAGTCCGAGGAGGACAGCGGCGACTTTGACCGCGCCGCCGACCCCTGCCGGGACCTGACGGCGGACCAGGTGGCCGAAAAGCTGGCCCAGGGTCTGCCCTACGTTATCCGCCAGAAGATCCCCACGGAGGGCACCACCACCTTCCACGACGCCATTTTCGGCGACATCACCGTGGAAAACAGCACCCTGGACGACCAGGTGCTCCTGAAGCGGGACGGCCTGCCCACCTACAACTTTGCCAACGTCATCGACGACCACCTCATGGGCATCACCCATGTCGTGCGCGGCAGCGAATACCTCTCCTCCGCCCCCAAGTACGACCTGCTCTACCGGGCCTTCGGCTGGGATATCCCCACTTATGTTCACTGCTCTCCGGTGATGCGGGACGCCCAGAATAAGATGTCCAAGCGCCACGGCGACCCCTCCTATGAGGACCTGAAGGCCGAGGGCTATCTCACCGAGGCTATCCTCAACTATGTGGCCCTCCTGGGCTGGAGCCCCAAGGGCGACCTGGCCGAGCAGGAAATTTTCTCCCTGCCCGAGCTGGTGAAGGCTTTCGACATCGCGGGCATCTCCAAGTCCCCCGCCATTTTCGACCGGGCCAAGCTGGACCATTTCAACGCCGTGTATCTCCGGGCCATGGCCCCGGAGGCCTTCGCCAAGGTGGCCGAGCCCTACATCCGCCAGACGGTAAAGGGTGACTTCGACATCGCCGCCATCTCCTCCCTGCTCCAGGCCCGGTGTGAGCGCCTTTCCGACATCCCCGAAAAGGTAGATTTCTTCGATGCCTGCCCGGAGTATGATGTAGAATTTTTCACCAATAAAAAGGCCAAGACCAACCCCGAGGTGTGCAAGGCCATGCTGGAGGCGGCCATCCCCATGCTGGAGGGCCTGCCCACCTGGACGGTGGACAGCGTCCACGACGGTCTCATCGCCCTGGCGGAAAAGCTGGAGGTGAAGAACGCCAAGCTCATGTGGCCTGTGCGCATCGCCGCCGCGGGCAAGCTGGTCACACCCGGCGGCGCGGTGGAGATCTGCGCCATTCTGGGGAAAGACGAGACCCTCCGCCGTCTGCGTGCGGGTCTTGCCAAGCTGGGCTGATGGGAAACTGTAAGCGGCTTTACGCCGACACCCTGACCTTTTACCGGCAGGAGCTGAGCGGGCCGGTGTTCACCACCGGATGGGCCTTTGTCGGGATCGTAGCGCTGAGCTTTGCCGCCAGCCTGCTCTTCCCCGATCAGGCCGACGCCATCATCACCCGCTACGCGCAGATGCTCCAGCAGGGCGGTCTCACGGACGAGAGCGGCAACATTCAGCTTTTCGCCCTGCTGATGAACAATCTGGTGGCCATGACGCTGTCCATGGTCTACGGGCTGATCCCGTTTATCCGGCTGCCGGCCCTGACACTGGGCGTCAACGGCGCTACCCTGGGGCTGTTCGCCGGATACTATATGCACCAGAATATTTCGCTGCTGAAATACCTGCTGGGCATCCTGCCCCACGGTATTTTTGAGCTGACGGCTCTGATCCTGTCGGCGGCCATGGGCCTGTACCTGTGCGAGACCGTCACCAATGCCCTGACAAGAAAGCAGACGGGCAGCGTTGGTGCGGCTGTGAGCCGCTGCTGCCGGGTCCTGCTTTTATGGGTTCTGCCTCTGCTGGTCATCGCCGCCCTGGTGGAGACCTATATCACCCCCATTCTGTTTAATTTGGTATAATTACACCGATAAAAAGCTGCCGCAGCGCGGCGAAAGGAGTTTGCAATGGACGAAAACATCAAACGTATTCCGGAATTTTTCGGCTGCATGGTCTTCAATGAGGACAAAATGCGACAGCGTTTGTCCGCCGATGCTTATGACGCATGGAGGCAGTGCATGTCCCAGGGCACAACGCTGCCCCGGTCCGTTGCCGACCAGATCGCCGCCGCCATGAAGGACTGGGCCACGGAGCTGGGCGCCACCCACTATACCCACTGGTTCCAGCCTATGACCGGCGTTACCGCTGAGAAGCATGACAGCTTCATCACCCCCTCGGGCAGGGACTCCGTCATTATGGAGCTGTCCGGCAAGGAGCTGTCCCGGGGCGAGGCGGATGCCTCCTCCTTCCCCTCCGGCGGCCTGCGGGCCACCTTTGAGGCCCGGGGCTACACCGCCTGGGATCCCACCTCCTACGCCTTTATAAAGGACAAGACCTTGTATATCCCCACGGTGTTCTGCTCTTACAGCGGCCAGGTGCTGGATAAGAAGACGCCCCTGCTGCGCTCTATCAGCCGGCTGGATCAGCAGAGCCTGCGGATCCTGCGGCTGTTTGGAAACACGGAGGCAAAGCATGTGACCCCCCAGGTGGGTCCCGAGCAGGAGTATTTCCTCATTGACAAGAGCATGTATCAAAAGCGGGAGGACCTGAAGCTCTGCGGCCGGACCCTGTTTGGGGCCCGCCCCTCCAAGGGCCAGGAGCTGGACGACCATTACTACGGCGCCATTAAGCCCCGGGTAGCCAAGTTCATGCAGGACCTGGACGAGGAGCTGTGGAAGCTGGGCGTATTCGCCAAAACGGAGCACAACGAGGTAGCCCCGGCCCAGCATGAGATCGCCCCGGTCTACACCGATGCCAACACCGCCACCGACCACAACCAGCTGACCATGGCGCTGCTGAAAAAGGTGGCCGACCGCCACGGGCTGGTGTGCCTGCTCCACGAAAAGCCCTTTGCGGGAGTCAACGGCAGTGGCAAGCACGACAACTGGTCCCTCTCTACCGACACCGGGGAAAACCTCTTAAAGCCCGGCAAGACCCCCAGCCAGAACGCCCAGTTTCTGCTGTTTCTGGCGGCTTTCATCAAGGGTGTGGATGAGTATCAGGACATCCTCCGCTGCTGTGTGTCCTACCCGGGCAATGACCTGCGGCTGGGCGGCAACGAGGCGCCTCCGGCGGTCATCTCCGTGTTCCTGGGGGACGAGCTAACTGCCGTGCTGGACTCCATCATCCAGGGTACGGAATATGTGGACATGACTAAAAAGAAGCTGGAGATCGGCGTGGACACCCTGCCGGAGATCCCCCAGGACACCACCGACCGCAACCGCACCTCTCCCCTGGCCTTCACCGGCAACAAGTTCGAGTTCCGTATGCTGGGCTCCTCCCAGTCCGTTGCCAGCCCCAATACGGTGCTCAACACTATCATGGCCGAGGAGCTGGGCCAGTTCGCGGACATTCTGGAGCAGGCCGAGGACTTCAACACCGCCCTTCAGACCCTGCTCCACGACACCTTTAAGGCCCACCAGCGCATCATCTTCAACGGCAATGGCTATGACGACTCCTGGGCCGAGGAGGCCAAGCGCCGGGGGCTGAGCAATCTGCGGGACACTGTGGACAGCATGCCCGCCTATATCGATCCCAAGAACATCAGCCTGTTTACCCGGCACGATGTATTCTCCGAGGTGGAAATGCGGGCCCGGTACGGCATCCATCTGGAAAACTACTGCAAGATCACAGCAATCGAGGCCAACACCCTTCTGACTATGATCCGGCGAAGCATCTTCCCCGCCGTGTCTCGCTATACCAGCGACCTGGCCCAGGCCGTGCAGCGGAAAAAGGCTCTGTATCTGGACTGCAGGGCGGAAACGGAGCTTCTGCAGCAGCTGACGGAGCTGAACAACCAGCTCTATGACACCGCCAAGGCCATGGCCGCCGCTCTGGAAAGCGCACCGGCCTCCGAGGGCGACATCGAGTCCGCCCGGTACTATCGGGATGCGGTCTATTCTCTGGAGTATAAGGCCAGCCATCTGGTGAATGACCTGGAGACCTTCACCGCCGCCGAGTACTGGCCCTATCCCACCTACGCAGACATTCTTTTCAGCGTATAAGCGCGCAATAAAAGCAAAGCCCCGGCAGACTGTGATCTGAACAGTCTGCCGGGGCTTTTGTTATTTGTCCATGTGTTTTATAAGGCGCTGGACGCTGCCGTGCAGCGGCATTTGCAGCAGATAACCGCAGCCGCCGCCTATCACGTTGGTAATAAGGTCCGTAATGTCACACCGGCGGTCAAAAAAAGGCTGCAGCAGCTCAATGCATCCGCTGGCTCCTACCGCCGCCGCAAGGGTAAGCCCAACGCCCCACCCGGTCAGGTTGGGCAGCAGGACCCCAAAGGGGAGAAACAGCAGCACATTCAGCAGGAGCTGCCTCTCACTGTTTCCCCATCCATGGAGAAAATCTGTAAAGGGAATCAGGTTTACAGTATATTGATATGCTGAAATATTTCCCAATTTGCACAGCACCGGCATCAAGGTCACGGCTATAACGCCGCACAGATACAGGTAAAATACACGCAGCAGAAAAAACCTGCCGCGGCCGCATTGAGACCGCCGCGGCAGGATGCAAAGTGTGTATATTCCGGTCAGCATGCACCAATCCGGCAGCGTGCGGATCACAAGCGCTCCCCTCTTCCACTGGTTTTTCACCAGTGTAGCATGGCCATACCGGGTATTTTCCATCGAACCGGGGCGGCGGGGAGGATACTCTTTCTTACAGGCGGCCCTGGTTCATGGTCACGAATTCACGGTAGTCGGTATACTTCATAGGTTTAGAGAAATAGTAGCCCTGAATGACATCGCAGCCCATCTCGCCCATTTCCCGGAAGGTGTCGGCGTCCTCCACGCCCTCCTGGGTGACCTTGGGGCTGATCTTATGCACCATGTCGATAATACTCTGCAGAAGCAGTCTGTCCCGATCCGAATGGGTACCGGGCTGGAGCATCTCCTTGTCGATCTTGATCTCATCAAAGTCAAGGGTCTTGAGCACCGCGAAGGAGGAATAGCCCGTGCCAAAGTCGTCCAGAGAGCAGCCGAAGCCTGCGGCGTGAAGCTCCTGGATCACACCGGAGAGGTACTCATAGTTCTCATAGGCAAAGCTCTCGGTAAACTCGATGGTGATAAATTTATCCTTGATATTAAACTTCTGCTTGATGCGTTTATAGTAGTCCAGGAAGTCCGGCTGGATAGCCGTGACCCGGGACACGTTGACGGAAAACGGGTACACGGGCTGGCCCTTCTGGGCCATATCCGACGCATTTTCGCAGGCCTTATAGAACACAAAGCGGTCCAGCTTATTAATGAATCCGTTTTCTTCAAAAATGGGCAGGAACTCACCGGGGATGCGGTAGCGGTCGATCTTCGTGTCGAACCAACGGACCAGGATCTCGCTGCCGTCCATGCACTTGCGCTTGAGGTTATATTTGGGCTGATAGAAAATGTGGAACTCATTGTTCTCGAAGGCCCGCTGCATACGCCCCTCGATCTCCGCCTTTTTCAGATAGTTTTCCCGCAGCGTATCGCCATAGAACTCCAGGGAAACGGCTCCGCTCTTGAAGGAGGGCTTGGCGTCCACGATATTCAGCTTGTCGATCATGCGGGAGACGCTGTATCTCTCCCCCTTATCGACTTCGTAAATATTGTAGGTAACATTCAGCTTATACTCATCGTCCTGCTCGAATTTATAGCGGTCTACCTGTATATACAGGCCGTCCAGCCGGTTGATGAGGGCTTTCTTCTCCTTATAGTGCAGAAGCAGTAGGAAGCGGCCCTCGCCGTCATAGGCAAATGTCTCCGAGACCAGCATAGCCTGGGCACAGCAGTTGCGGATGTGCCGCAGCACCGCCCGGTGCTGTCGGTCGCCGAACTGCTCGGAGATATAGCGGAAATTATTCACCCGCAGGACCACAATGGCAAACTGCGTACCCCGAAGCCGGTCGATAACGCTTTGGGCCTCCTCTTCAAAGCCCGCCCGGGTCAGGCAGTCCAGGTCACTGTCCACCGTGGTGATGGCCTTGATCTTGCGCCCGGTGTGGATGCGGTCCACCACCGCGAAGGCCACAAAGCCTATCAGCATCAGCGTCAGGAACGCCACCGTTCCCCATATTGTATTCAGCACCTGGTGGCCGGAGCCGTATAGCTCCGTCATCTCATACAGACCCACCAGGATCATACCCGCGCAGCTGCTGCCCAAGGGCTTTACAGACAGGGCATACTTCACGGAATCCACTTCCACGGTGATGGCCTGCTCCTTGCCGGCGGAGATGCCGGTAGTGAGCCGGTCCATGGTCTCCTGGTCGGTTATCAGCTTCTTGAACAGCCCCTCCGTTATGGAGCCGTACCCGGGATCCACTGCCTTGCCCACCTGGAGCTTTTCCAGGATAATACCGTCGTGCTTGCACAGGAGTACAAAGTCTGAGGCCTGGACGCTGGGGATATAGTTATGGTTTTCATCCTGGGCAAAATTTCCCAGGGAAACCGCCGTGCGCACAAACATCAGCACCACATTGTCAACAAAGGCGGAGTTGCAGGGAGCGGAGATGCAGAACACCATCTGGGCGTTATCATACTGAAACAGCCGGGAAACCGAGGCGCTCTTGCTGGCGGCCAGCTCCGTAAGCTCCGGATAAGCCGTCACAGGCTCCTGATTCGTGCTGTAAACCACGCCGTCCTTGGTGTAAAACACGGCCACGAATTCATCGCTGCTGGCGTTGCGCATGCTGATCCCGGCGCTGCTCAGCCGCTGGGCCGCATCCTCCAGGGAGGAGGCCTGCTTAGCCTCGGAGGCGAAGTAGTCCGCCCGCATTTTCAGCGCGCCGAACTGCTCCTGGATGGCCACGGCCTGCTCTCCGGCGTAGTTCTCGGCCCGGTCCAGAGCCTGCTCGTCTATCCCCTGCAGATACCCGCTGCTCACCGACAGCAAATGCACCAGGAAGGACAGGCACACAATCACCATCAGTGTAAACGCCGAGGTCTTTCCGTATTTTGCAAAGAAATTATTGATCTGTCTTTCCCCGGTCTTTTTGGGGAGAAAAACCCTCTTTTTCAAGGCGCTCCACTTCCTTTTTTACAAGATCGTCCACTTCCTCCGCCGTCAGCTCCACCGGTTCATCCTGGTGAATGGTCTCTACCGCCGAGGGGATGAACACGAAGCCACACACGGCGAAAAACAGCGCGAACACCGCCACCATGCCCATGGGGGTGGAAAACAGGCGGCCCAGGGCCGTCATGGCCGGTAGATTTCGCTGATAAACCGCCAGAATATCCGCCCGGTCCACCGTCCAGGGGTCCTCCATGGACAGAGGACTGTCGCCCTTGGTCTTATAGCCCCCGTCGGCTTGGGCGGTTATGCGATGGGTGACATAGCTCCCGTATATCTCCGAGCTGCTGTCCCGGCACAGAAAAACAATGATGTCGCCCACCTGGGGATCCGCATCCTCCATTTCCCGGGTCAAAATATAGCTTTTCTCCGGGATCGTAGGCTGCATGCTGCCGGTCTCCACCCACATAAAGCTGCGGCCCAGGAAGAAAATAGGCTGCCCGCTCTTCTTTTGCAGGAAGAAGAACACCGAGGCCGCCACGATCAGCAGCAGCGCCCCATAAAACACGATATAGGAGAAGATCTTCTGGCATTTTTTCATTCCGCTTTATCCTTACCGTCTTTCCTTCGCCGGAACAGGCGCTGCAGCAGGCTGGGCTTCTCCTCCGGCTCCGGCGCCTGATAGACCTCGTTTTCCTTGCTGTCTTCCAGGAAGCTTTCCACATTATCCAGGCCCTTCTGTGCCGGACGGCTATAGTCCATAGCGGCCGGATATGCCATAGACGGGAGCGAATGATCATTCTCCGCCGCTTCCTCGGCGATCTCGGTCTGCACGGTCTCCTCCGCCTCGCTGAGGGTCGCAGCGGCCTCAAAATAATCGGCGGCATGCTCCTGCGCAGCCTTATCCTGCCGGACGAAAAGCGGCTCCGGCATAGACGGGGTCTCCCAGTCACCCACGGTGATCTCCTCATCCTCCGGCTCACCCTGGGTCACAACAGGCACGATCTCCTCCCGGGCCGCCGTATCAGCGTTTTCCGCAGGCAAGGCATCTGCCTTTACAGTGGTATCCTGCTTCTGAGCGGACCGCTGCACCACCTCCATGGGGCGCACCGCACCACGCTGGATCAGCTCCTCGAAGGGCAGCATGTTGAATTCTTCCATATCCATGGGCTGGATCAGCGCTGTCTTTTCCAGCTCAAAGCTCTTTTCCAGGCGCTCCACCAGCTTCAGAGCCGTCTCCAGGCGGCGTTCCGTTTTCACAGTAAGCAGCGCAGGTGTAGAGGCATATCGCTTTACACCGGAAACATCCGTTACCCGATAGGACTTCGGCAGCTTATCCGGAGAAAGTGCACTGTAAAACAGCACCTCGTCTCCCTTGACCGTCACTCGGGCCAGCACCGTCTTGCCCTTATAGAAGGCATAGTTGGTGCGCCTGGGGATCATCTTCACATTTTCGTAGCCGCTGAGGGCGTCGACAATGGCGGCAAAGCGGGCCTTGGCCCCATCGTCCGCCAGGCGCAGCCGGGCCTCCATATCCTTTTCCAGGCGGAAGCTGCCCATCTGCGCCTCCTGCTCGTCGTAAAACTCCGCCGCTTTCAGGGCCACCCGGATGGCAAAAGCCATATCCCGCTGCTGCTCCGGCTCCTTGGGCCGCTGGGCGGTGAACGGAGGCACATCCGTCTGCTGTTCCTCCTCGTCCTCCACCGTAACGGTGAGCCGGGGATTCACCGTGGGCGATACCGCGCTACGCAGCACCGAATTTCCCTTTTCGTCGGCGCTGTTGCGGCAAAACAGCATATACTGGGCCGCCGCCGCGCCGAACAGGTCGCTCAGGTACTTCCGGTCCGGCTCCAGGATCGTCTCCTCCACCGTGATGCCGCAGCCGCTTTCCTCATAGCTCTGCAGATAGGTCCACAGGTCCAGGCACTGGCGGAAATACTTGTTTTTCAGGATCGCGTTGGTGCGCAGAATAGGGGGCTTTACATAATTGCGGCCCATTTCCCGCACGAAATCCGACTCGATATATTCCCTCGTGATGTCATTAAGCCGCTCCACCCGCTTCCAAAGCTGGGAGGAGAAATAGTTCTTCTGCACGCCCTTGGCATCCACCACCTTTTCCGAACGCTGGATGTTGATGGTGACCAGGGCCTTAGCATCCCCCTGATAAAAGGAGTCCGTAAAGCGCACGCTGCTGATGCGCTCATCCACGCCGTTCTCCAGGGCAATGCGATAGCGCTCACTGACGAAGAAATAGAGGTTTGCCAGCAGCGTATTCAGGAACTTATTTTCGTATGTAAGAATGGAGTCCTCCCGGATGATGTTGAGCATCTTGGAGGGTGTCACATCGTCGCCGTCCACGCTGGAGATGAAATCCGTATGCTGGCAGAGATGGGCTACGGAGCGGCCGCTGATCTTCCTCGTCAGCTCCATGGGGCGGATCTCCTCGGTCTCGGCAATAAAGTGGGAGGGCCGGCGCATCAGCTCGTCGATGGCGGGCAGGGCCTGCTCCACGCGCTCCACCCAGCCCTCGTCCAGGGCCCGGAGCATCTTCTTTTCGCTGAATTTGATGGCCGCTTCCCCGGCGGAAAGGGCGGCGAGAATGTCCGCGAATTCGCTTTCCGCGTCGGCGCTGAACTTCCCGGTGGGGCGGATCAGGCCCCGCTGCAGAAGCTCCTCAAAGTCCCGCTTGGGGAACGCATCCGCCGTAAACACCGCCCCGGGAGCCTCCTTGGCCGTCAGGTCCAGAGACTCGGCCAGCTCAGCGATTTTTTTCACGGCGTTTTTCACGGCGCCCTCGCTGCGCAGAGGCAGCATGGCCGGGGTCTTTTCAAACCGCCGCACACCGGACATATCCTGAGCCTTGTACCGGGCACCGGAGACGATCTCCGGCTTCTCCGCCAGGAAAAGGCACAGGTCATCCTCATAAAAAGCGAGGGCGGCTACTCTCTTGCCGCCCACCGTGAAATAAATACCGGCCCAGGCCGTGCGGTAGCGCGTCTGCTCGTAGGACAGGATCGCGTTGGCCGCAGCGACACCATACTCCTTCACGCCGGGCTCCGAGAGCATCATCTGCGCCGTGAAGGACAGGCTGAAGCGCACCTGGAGGGAGGGATCGGCCATGGTGCGCATATTCTCCATTTCAAAAGATGTCGTTGCCATGCCGATCCACTCCAATCATTCTTTAGTACAGTTACTCTTTAATACATCTTCTGCAGGCGCTGCAGATACTCGATGCTCTCCTTCATGCTGCCGGGCCCGAAAAGGGAATCCATCATGGCAATAAGCCCGCGGATCTCGCCCCGGATCAGGGAGAGGTTCAAGCTTTCAAACTTACGGAAGACCTTGGTGACAAAGATATAGTCGATAGCCTCCGTTTCCGTGCCGCCGCAGGCGATATACACGGGCACAAAGTCCTTCAGCTGCTTCATGATACGGTTACCGAAGGCGATGCGGAAATGCTGAATGACATACAGGTCCAGCTTCTCGATCTTGTCCAGGGCCTCCTGGCTCACGGGGAAGTCACGCTTGGCCTGGTCATACAGCCGTTCCACCTCGGAATAGGCGATCTTCTTGGCCGAGGTCTTGGGGGCCTCAAAGGGGATGCCCTTGCTGTCCAGATTGATGACAAAGGCACGGTCGTACACCTTGTCGGAGACCGAGAAGGTGGAGTCGTCGTTATTGATGGTACCAATATACCACACATTCTGGGGGATCTTCAAGAATCCATCCTGCAAATGTGCCGGGTCATTTTCCCAGGAGGAGGGCACCAGCTCAATGCGCCACTCGTCGGGGTTGGGCATTTCCAGGATGGAGAGCATCTCGGCGAAGTAATACTCCACCCGGGAGATGTTCATCTCGTCCAGGATCACCAGGTTGATCTCGTCGTTGTACCCGGCCTCGTAAATGCGGCGCAGCACGTCGGTCTCGTTGAACTTCTTGGTAAACTCGTTGAAGTAGCCGAACAGCTCGTTGCGGTCGCGCCAGGAGGGCTGCACAGAGGCGATGGTGGCGTCGTTCTGGAAGTATTTGCCCATCATGTACGGCAGCGAGGTTTTACCGGTACCGGAAATACCCTGCAGGATCACCATCTTGGTGCAGGCAAAGCCCGAGAGCATCAGGCGGATGGTCCGCTCGTCATAGTACAGGCCGTTGTTGGTGCAGGCGAAGTTGCGCATATCCGCGCAGATATCCTTTAAGGTCATGCCCTGCTCGTAAGCGGGGGGCGTGTAGTACATGTACTTCTCGTCCACGGCGGCCAGGCGGGCAAAGCGCACGCCGGGGGCGGGCAGATTGGCCTTGTTCTCCTCCGCGGGCTTCTCCTCCTCGGGCTCCACCACTTCGCCGGTGGTCTCGATGAGCTCCTTGAACTGGTCATAGGACAGGCCGGCCTGGGAGACCTTCAGCTGCATGATCCGCTCCTTCTCGGCGGTCAGGCGCAGCACGTCCCGGTGCAGGTCCGCGATCTCCTCCAGCAGGTCCTCGTTGCCCACGATGGAGCGGCGGAAGCGGATGTACTTCCGGATGGCCAGCACCAACAGGAAGATCAGTCCCGCCCACACGGCGAACACTAGCAGGAACGCCAGAATGGAGAAGATCCAGTCGAACACGCCGAAATTGGGCGCCTCGTCTACCCAGATTTTGAAGTAATACGGGATATTGAAAATTTTCAGAATGCCCAGGACGATCCCCTTGACGACCATGAGGATGCCACCCAGCATATTGTCGAAAAAGGCTTTGAACCACGTCAAAAACCCGTATAAAAAGTCATGCATAGCCGATTTTCCTTACTACATTCAAAAGATACGTTGGTTGATAGGGATAAAATATATGCCAGTCTTACCCGCCGGCACTGCGTGCCGCCCTGCTATTAAGTGCGGCTCCCCTGCGCAAGGGGAGCTGTCAGCCGCATGGCTGACTGAGGGGTCGTGACGAAAGTGCTGTTCATACCAGTCAACCCCTCCGGCACTTCGTGCCACCTCCCCTTACACAGGGGAGGCTTTTGGGGGGCGACTCCCTGCTCTTACGCAGGGGAGGCATTTTAAGGGCGTTAAGACTTAATTTCCTCGTTTGTGTTTTCTTCGCTGTTTTCCTTGGTTTCCTGCTGCTTTTTCAGGTACTCCTCGATGGCCTTCTGCCGGATGATCTCCTCATCGGCGGCGGAGATGACCTTCTTGCCGCTGTTCTTCACGGACATAAAGGCCATGACGAACTTCACCACCTGATAGATAAAGAACAGGATCAGCGGCAGCAGGATGCACACGCCAAAGCCCACCCGGGTGCTCAGGAAATCCATCACATTGCCCAGGCCCGGAATCTTGGAGCCGGTATACAGGGCGATGATGGTGCCCCGGGCCACCTTGGCGCCGTCCTCCAGGTCGTTGTTGTCGCCCTTGGTGTTCACGGAGACCAGGGTGCCGTTTTCGTTGCGCTCCACGGCGGTGATACGGTGGGTGTTATAGTCCACGGTGTTGGAGCCGTCCAGCTTCATCTCAAAGGTGATCACATCGCCCACCTCCAGCGCGTCGATGGCGGCGTCGTCCTCGGCGATATACTTGCTCAGCAGCAGCGTGCCGGAGGAAAAGCCCGCGGGCTTATCGGCTGGTACGTTTTCCGGCTTCTTGGCGTTCATGGAGTCCGTCTTCACGTTCAGGAAGCAGGTGCCGCCTACGGTGGGGACGTTCTTGGCGTTGGTGCCGGCAGAGACGGCCACAATAGACACGCCCACGCATGCGATCACCAGGATCCAGATAATCACATCCACGATGGTGCCAATGATTTTCTTGGTGTTTTTCTTCGATTTTTCCATTCCCGAATTTCTCCTTTTTTGGTATTTAGGAGTGCGATGCTTGGTTTTGCAGGGGTGTTACTGGCTCCCCTGCGCAAGGGGAGCTGTCAGCCGCATGGCTGACTGAGGGGTCGTGACGGAGGTGCGGCGCGTATCGAACGACCCCTCCGGCACTGCGTGCCACCTCCCCTTACGCAGGGGAGGCATTTGGGGGCGGCGGGGTGAGGGTACCCCGCCCTACGGAAATATGGCGGAGGGTGCGTAGGGCGGGCTGCCCCCAGCCCGCCGGGGCCGGGGTATCTCCCTGCAGCACCCGGAGGGTGCTGCAGAAAGAGTGAATTATTAGTCAGCCAGAGTGAAGTTCACACTTGCGGTTGCGTTCTTCAGCGCATCGATGTTATCAGTATAAACATCGGCATTTTCGCCATCGAAATAAACATAGATATTTACAGTAAGAACTTTATCAGCTGTCAGTGCGCCTGCAGCGGCAAGTTCCTGAGCAGTCCCTGCAGTAGCCTGGTCAAAGTACAGAGCCTTATCGGCAGTCGCAACAACAATCTTCGTTGCGTTTTTAGCACCAATGCTATCATTGAAATCATCAATCTTGACATTCAGAGCAGTAGACGGAGCAGAACCCTCAGACAGAGTCAGATACACCGTCTTCTTCAGCACGCGCTCACCAAATGTCGTTGTGTCCTCAGCGAGCACGCCTGTCTTCGTGGATTTTGCTTCGCCGAATGTAACCTCAGTACCATCCTTTTTTGCAGCAGCGCCCTTTGCAGCAGCCTGAGCATACCACCAGTTATCATCGGCATCAGTAAACGGATTGGTCGTGGCGGTCTTAAGGGCTGCAGGATACAGCGCAACATTAGCTGCCAAATCAACCTGAGTCAATGCATCTTTCTGAATTCCTTCAGCAGTGGTCTTTTCCTTGCTAATCAGCAGGTACATGTTGTCAGACTTTGCCGTAATCTGCATGTTGTTGGCGGTAACAGTCTTGTTCATGGAAAACCATGCGTAGGTAGAGGTTCCCACAAACAGTGCTGAAACCAGCAGCATGCAAAGTGCCGGAATCAGTTTTCTGAACTTCTTCATTTGTTTTTCCTCGCTTTTCTTTAAATTTTTTCTTATCCAAACCGCCGGATGACGCGTCCGAGCGGGCAGGAACGAGTGGTACGGATTCCCACGACAGTGACATCGGTCACTGTCTCGGAATGACAGGGTTTCACCCTGCTGGGCGGAGGACTCTCCGCGTGCGGCAGAAACACACAGTCAACAGATATGTCATTGCGAGCCAGTGCGCACACTGGTGTGGCAATCCGTTTCTCTCCGCACAAGGCTTTTCAGGTATGCGCGCAAAAATCTATAAACACGGGGGCCTCCTCTGCCGCAGCGGGGGTCCTTCGCCGCACGCTTCTGCGCGGGAATGGAAACGCATTGGCCGATATTGGCGAAGGACCCCACTGAGCAGTCCTTACTTTTCATCGACCACGTTCATCACCATGTCCACCTTGAACTCGCCGCCCAGGATGTCGTCGGTGCAGTCAGGGTCGTTGCCCTCGATCCAAATCACCACGGTGATCTTGGAGATGTCGCCGGGCTTAAACCCGGCCACCCGGCCCTGGGCCACGGAGCCGCTGGCGGCAAAATTGGTCATGACCCGGTTATCCGGGTCCACCTCCGGCTGGCCGTTTCCGCCGGTGCGGGGCTTGGCATAGTCGGTATAGTCGCCGTTGATGTCGTACTGGTTGGTGACGCTGTCGTAATAAAAGGGCGTGTAGTACATCCGCACGCGGATGGCCGCGTCCACGCCGATGGTCTTGCGGGAGATGACCAGGTCATAGTCGTAGGTGATGGTGCTCTGGCCCACGTTCTTGGCGTAGAAGGTGTAGGCCACGTAGTTCTCGCCGTTGTGCTCGCCGTCCACGTCGTTGAGGTTGGCCGGGAGGCTGTTGCCGTCGATATTGGTGACGTCCTTCACCGCCTTGGAGTTCAGATACGACACGGGGTTTAAGAACTTGTCCGTCTCGCAGAGGGTCAGGTAATACTTGCGGTCGGTGAGGTTATTGATCTTCACCGTGAAGCTGCCGTACTTGGTGAACAGGATGGCGATGATATACACAATGATCAGCACCAGGGTGATCAGGCCCAGGATCGGCGGAATGATCTTTTTATAAAGCCGATACCGCTTCACTTCCTCCGCCGACCGGGTCAGCACCGAGCCGGGCTGTTTATTTTTTAGGATCGGCAAGCGAAGTCACGCCCCTTTCCGATAAAACTTCTTTCCACTCTTTCTCGTAATACATAGACTGGCCGCTGAGGCGCAGGCCCGGCAGCGGCGTATAATAGGCGCACTCAGCGTCATTGAGCTGCTTGAGCTCCTGCCCGCTCTCCACGCCCCGGGCCAGCACCCGGATCCGCAATCCCCCGGCAAAGCGCACATAAGCGGCCATGCCCTTGGGAAAGCTCCGCTGGCCCTTGGCCTTTTCCATGATCAGCAGGTCCGGCGCGGCATAGGGCAGCACGGACATGGGGAAATCCTCGCTCCCGTAGCCGCTGACGGCCACCTTACACCCCAGGGAACGGACATGCAGCAGCAGGTCCTGCAGGGTCTTTCTATGCAGGGCCAGCAACGCCCGGTCGAACACAAGGCAGACCTGCTCGGCGCAGCGGGGCTCCGCCGCCCGCAGAAGGCGGGTAAGCTCCGGGGCCAGGGCGCCCTTTTTTACCAGGGACACCGGGCACGGCAGCGTGACCAGGGACAGGTCGTGGACCTGGGAGGGCAGGCGGGCCAGACCCGCAAGCACCACGCGCAAGTTCCGGGCGGTGAAGGCGGCGGCGCTCTCCCGGTCCTCCTCCAGGGCGGGCATATAGTCGCCGGCATCCAGAGAGCCGTAGAGCACGCTATTGACCTTCACGGCGCCATACAGGCCCACATTGCCGGAAAAAAGGCAGTCGTATATAGGCGTGCAGCCAAGCTCGATGGGCTTTACGCCGCTGTCGATGGTGCGGGTGACAAAGATATCCAATTTGTCCATACGCCCACCTCCTCACTGCCTATAAGCGCAAAAAAACCGGCTGCAATCGATTAAATTGCAACCGGGCTAACTTACCAACCAAAAAGTAAGTCCCTTGGCTTTGCGTCACTGCCTCACGGCAGTTTTGCCAACACTATTTTCTTTTCTTCACATTATCATAACGTCGCCTTATTGTCAAGCATTTTCTGCCTTTTTTTGCAAATTTCTCCGCTTTTTTCCCGGGTATTTTGCCCTGAAAATTTCCCGCAGGCACCGGGCCGCCGGTCCCCTCTCCTTTCGGGCCTGAAAACGGCCCGGCGCTTGACATTTTTCCCTTTCTATGATAGTATTAACTGCCAACTTATAGCGAAATTTTCCTGTATTTTGTGGATGATTTGACTGTCATTCGGGGCCTGCACAGCGCAAACTCCGCCCCGGAGTGCGGTCTGTCATCTTTGTATATCGGATGCATTTAGGAGGCTGCGGAGCATGGAAAAAACACTGCTCATCAAATCCTTGAAGCATTGGTGCGACTTGATCTGGGAATACAACAGCGACTTTGACCGCATCTATGTTCACCACAACAAGCTGACGCCGAAGATCACCAACAACTGGTACTCCCCCAAGGAGCTGTCGGATACCCTCTCCCGGGACTACTCCTTCAAGATCACCCATTCGGAGCTGGAGGAGCATATCAACTCCGAATACCTGCAGCAGCTGGTCCAAAAAAATATAGAGCGCAAGGAGTTTCAGCTCTGGTTCTATCACAGGGACTCCGAGCTGAAATGGTATAACATCCAGGTGGAGAAGATGGACACCAACTGCTGGCTCATCACCGGCAAGGACATGTTCGGTGAAATGACCCAGCGCTCCATGTATAAGACTCTGCACACGACCTTTGACTGCATCCTGAGCCTGGACCTGGCGGACCTGGACTATATCGTCATCCACAGCAACGACCCCACCATTCCCCGAGGCGATGCGCGCAGCTATAGCCAGTCCATCGAGGCCTATATCCGCCGCTACTCCGTCAACGAGGACAAGGAGCGGCTGCGGCAGGAGCTGCAGATCGAGAACGTCCTTAAAAAGCTGGAGACGGCGGAGTCCTACACGGTTTTCCTCACCGTCCGGAATCACAGCAACAGCTTCTCCTATAAGCGGATCATCTTCTCCTATTATGACGACTCCCACCAGCGCCTGTCCATCGCCCGGCTGGACATCAGCAGTATCGTAAGCCGCTATGAGCAGCAGATCATCCGCATCCGCCGCGAAAACTCCATCGACGCGCTGACCGGCGTATATAACCGCAATTACTACGAGAAGAATCTGCGCTCTGCGGTGCTGGACGGCTACCTATGCATGATCGACCTTGACGATCTGAAGACCTGCAACGACTTCTACGGCCACAAGGCCGGCGACCTGGCGCTGATCTACGCGGTGTCCGCCATCAATCACGCCATCCGCCCGGAGGACAAGCTTATCCGCTTCGGCGGGGATGAATTTCTCCTGCTGCTGGCCCCCTGCCCCGAGGACGAATTTGAGCAGCTGCTCCACAATATCCAGCAGCAGGTCACAGGCCAGCGGATCCCCGACTATCCGGATCTGCGGCTGTCGGTGAGCATCGGCGGCACCAGGGCGGCGGGCCTCACGGCGGAGGAAGCCCTTGTGCGGGCCGACGGTCTGATGTATCTGGCCAAGTCTCAGAAAAACACCGTGATAACAGACCGGATGGCCCAGGCCAGCCAGTCCCTCCCGGGCATCCAGCTCACCAAAAAGCAGCCCCACCAGCAGATCCTCATCGCCGACGACTCGGAGATGAATCGCGCCCTGCTGCAGGAGATGCTGCAGGATGACTTTGATATCCTGGAGGCCTCCAACGGCCGGGAATGTCTCGCCCAGCTGCAGGAGTTCAGCAGCAGTATCTCCATCGTGCTGCTGGATATCTTCATGCCGGAGATGGACGGCTTCGAGGTGTTGGCGGAGATGTCCCGGCTGGGATACCTGGATGATATCCCCGTGGTGATGATCTCCTCCTCCGACTCCGGTGCCAGCATCCGCCAGGCCTATGATATGGGCGCTTCGGACTATATCAGCCGCCCCTTTGACGCCCGGATCATCATCCGCAGAATATATAACCTCATCACCCTCACCGCCAAGCAGCGCCGGCTCACGGCCATGGTCAGCCAGCAGATCCAGGAAAAGGCCCGCCAGCAGCAGCTTATGGTGGACTTCCTCAGCAATATCGTCGGCTACCGCAGCGGCGAGAGCAACCACCACTTTGCCAATATCAGCAAGATTACCGCCCTGCTGCTGCAGGCTCTGCGGGAAAAGACCGACCGCTACCCCCTCACCGACGAGGAGTGCAGCCGGATCGTCTCCGCAGCGGCCTTCCACGATGTGGGCAAGATCGGCATCGACCAGTGTATCCTCCATAAGCCGGGCAAGCTGACCCCGGAGGAATTCGAGATCATGAAGACCCACACGCTCATTGGCGACGAGCTTATCAAAAATATGGACATCTATCAGGACGAGCCGCTGCTGCAGCTGTCGGCGCAGATCTGCCGCTGGCACCATGAGCGCTACGATGGCAAGGGCTATCCCGACGGGCTCAAGGGCGAGGAGATCCCCATCTGGGCCCAGGTGGTGTCCGTGGCCGACGTTTACGACGCCCTGGTCAGTCCCCGGGTATATAAGCCGGCCTTCTCCAGCGAAAAGGCCCTGGAAATGATCTTCAACGGCGAATGTGGCACCTTTAACCCCATTCTTCTTGACTGCCTTCGCCAGCTCTGCAGTCAAGGCAAGCTGGATGAAGGCTCCCCCCCCCCCCGAAAAATTAACCACTCATCCGGGTGGTTCCAGTATGACTTTCCCCTTTTTAGGCCGCGTAATGCAGAAAGGACACTAACATGACTTTAAAAGACGTTTACACCGCTGTGGGTGCCGATTACGATGACGCCGTCCGCCGCCTGATGAACGAGGATATTCTCCTCCGATTTGTCCGCAAGTTCCCCTCCGACCCCAGCTTTCCCTTGCTGCAGGATTCCCTGGAGAAAAAGGACGTGGAAACGGCCTTTCGTGCCGCCCACACCCTCAAGGGCATCTGCGCCAATTTCGGCTTCACCGGCCTGTATGAAACCGCCTCGCAGCTGACAGAGCTGCTCCGCAGCGGCACGATGGACGGCAGCGAAGCGCTGTTTGCCCGGCTCTCGGCCCAGTATAAGGACCTGACCTCCCGGATCGCTCAGCTCTCCTGAGCGCCCCCGCGAGTTCGGGACATCAACACAACACATCAAAAAAGAGTTCGTGAAATCGGAGATTTCACGAACTCTTTTTATATACCGGACGGATTTTTATGCTCAGTACTTCAGATTGACCCGCACATCGTCCAGGGCGGGAGCCTTGGCGATCAGCCCCTGCTGCAGCATCCAGTCGATATTCTCCTGCCAGCAGGCATCGGACTGGGACAGGAAGGCGGCACTGTCGGTCTCCATCATAGGCAGCAGCACGCCCATGCTCTTGCGCTCCACCGTCTCAGACAGGGGGAAGTTCTCCTCGTTCTGATTGGCCAGCAGGGTCTTCAGCGCCGCCTCCGGGTCGGCCTTCATGTCGGCAAAGCCCTTGGCGGATGCCCGCAGGAAGGCGCTGAGGGTCTCGCTGTCGTTGGCAATGGCATCGTCATTGGCCAGGAATACGCCCTCATAATACGTGGGCACGCCGTAGGAGTCCAGGGCAAACCAGTTCACCTCAAAGCCCTCTTCCTCCATCTGGGGCACCTCATGGTTTACCAGGCAGCCGATGGTGGCGTCCACATTGCCGGTGGTCATGGAGCTCATCAGGTCAAAGCCCACGTCCACCATGGTCACATCGCTGTAATCCGCGCCCACATACTGCATGATGCTGCGGATCAGCGCCTCCGACAGTTCCGTTCCGGCATAGCCGATGGTCTTGCCCACCAGATCCTGGGCGCTGGTGATGTTCTTATCCTTCAGGGACAGCACGATATTCAGCGGACCCTGCACCACGGCGCCGATGGACTTCACCGGCACATTCTGCTCGGCCCGGGCCTGGATAACATCCTGCTGGTAGTACAGGCCGATGTCCGCCTGCCCGGCGGCCACAAGGGAGATGGCGTCATTGGCGTTGGAGGGGAAGCGAATGTTGACCTTCAGCCCCTCCTCGGCATAGTAGCCCTTCTCAATGGCCACATACAAAAAGGCGTGCAGGGCGTTGGGATACCAGTCCAGCACCACATCCAGCTCCTTCAGGTCGTCAGAGCTGCCGCCGTTGTTTTTCTGGGCGCCGCAGCCGCAGAGCAGCAGCATCGCGCAGGCCAGCAATACACACAAAAAACGCTTGCAATATTTCATTTTTATAACCTCTCTTATCGTTCAGTTGTTCAGGATTCGCCCCGCCAGCGGACCAGTTTTTTCTCCAGCAGTGAGATCAGCGCCACCGCCAGCATAGCCACCGCCGACAGCAGCACGATGGGCGCAAAAACGCCCGCGCCGTCCAGCTGGGTCATCATGCGGCGGGAGAAATAGCCAAGGCCGCTCTGGGCCCCCAGCCATTCACCGATGGCCGCGCCGATGATGCTCATGGGGATGGCCATTTTGATAGCGGAGAAAAAGTAGGGCAGCGTGCAGGGCACTTTGATCTTGAAGAAAATGTCCCGCTTGGTCGCGCCGTAGGTCAGCAGCAGCTCCGTCATCTCCACCCTGGCGGACTGCAGCCCGTCGTATACCGTGATGGTAATGGGGAAAAAGGTGATGAGCACCGTCACCAGCACCTTGCTCCAGATGCCGTAGCCGAACCACAGCACAAACAGCGGCGCAATGGCCGTGGTGGGAATCGTCTGGGAGGCCACCACCACCGGATAGATCGCCTTGCGGAAAATAGCGCTGGCGTCCATCAGGATAGCCAGGCCCAGCCCCAGCACCAGGGAGATGGCAAGACCCACAAAGGTCACCAGCATGGTGGCCGGCAGATGCACGGTAAACAGCACCGTGCGCAGCTGCCACAGCTTTTGCAGGATCTGAATGGGCGTGGGCAGAATATAGGCCGCGTTTACCTCCATCGCCCCCAGCTGCCACAGCACCAGCAGCGCAAACAGGAAGATCAGGGCCGGCAGATTGCCCCTGCAGGCTTTTTTCATACCGTCACCTGCTTTCTCAGCATATCCACCAGCTGCTCCCGCAGCGCCACGATCTCCGGCCGGGTCAGGTCCTGCCGGGTGCGGGGATAGTCCATGGGGACCGGGATCTCCCGCAGGGTGTGGATGGGCGTTTTGTCCACCACCAGCACGCTGGAGGACAGAAACACCGCCTCCTCCACATCGTGGGTGATAAACAGGATGGTCTTCTTATGGCGCTGCCACTGGTCCAGCAGCCACTCCTGCATGGAGATGCGCGTCAGAAAATCCAGCGCCGAAAACGGCTCGTCCAGCAGCAGCAGGTCGCTGCCGGCCAGCATGGTCCGGGCAAATGCCGCCCGCTGCCGCATGCCGCCGGAAAGCTCGTCCGGCCGCTTGTCCCGGCAGCCGGCCAGACCCACATCCGCCAGCGCCGCGTCGATCAGCTCCCGCCGCTCCGCCTTTGTGCCCCGCCGCTGGATCTCCAGCGGCAGCGCCAGGTTTTCCCCGATGGTCCGCCAGGGAAACAGCATGTCCTTCTGGGGCATATAGCCGCAGTAATGCTTCTGCCCGGTAACGGGCCGGCCGCCTACGGATATAGTCCCGGATTTAGGCTGCAGCAGGCCGTTGGTCATGCGGAAAATGGTGCTCTTTCCGCATCCGCTGATGCCGATAATGCAGTGAAAGGACCCCGGCTCCACAGAAAAGGAGAGCCGGTCGATGATGTCAAAATCCTCGCTGGGATACTGGAAGGACACCTGGTCAAAGCTCAGAATACTCATGTGCGCATTTCCCACGCCATGTCCCAGAAGCCCAGCTCATAGCGGCTGCAGTTGACGAAAATATCCGTCAGATAAGCCAGCTGCTCCTCCGATGCGCCGGCTGCCAGGGAATCCATCAGCTCCATCAGCGCCCGGTTGGTGGCGGCGTATTCCTCGGAGGCATAGCCCCGGACCCATTCACCGTAGAAGGGATGTTCCGCCGCGCCGGGGATCTGCGCCAGGGCCTGTCCGATCTCGGCATAGCTCCAGGAGCAGGCCAGGATGGCCGCCACGATCTCCGCAGGACCGCCCGCGTCTGCCACGGCCAGCATATAGTGTGTATAAGAGAGGTTATCCAGAGCGGGCTTCACGTTAAATACCTGCTCCTCAGAGATGCCAAGGCGCGCCATGTAGGCCCGGTGGATTTTCATTTCACCGCCTAAAATGGCATCTACATTGGCAGAAAATGTCCGCATAAGCTCCGGGCTGCGGGCCTTGACTACACCCAGGGCAAAAACCCGGGCGTAGTCAAACAGGTAGAGGTAATCCTGCAGCATAAAGTGCCGGAATTTCTCCACCGGCAGCGTTCCGTCGCCGATACCGGTCACAAAGGGGTGCTTCAGGCACGCCTCCCAGATGGGGGCTGCCGCTTCACGAAGGCGAAGGGAAAAGGAATCTGCCATCTCACTCCGCCTCCTTCATGTATTCGCTTTTCAGGTCGAAAAGGTGGTTCATGGGTCCGCGTCCGTGGCCCAGGTCCAGCATGGCCCCCAGGGCGCCGGAGATATAGTCCTTTGCCCGGCGTACCGCGTTCTCCAGGTCCATACCCTTGGCCAGATTAGACGCAATGGCGCTGGACAGAGTGCAGCCGGTGCCGTGGGTGTTGGGGTTGTTGATGCGGCGGCCCTTAAACCAGTGGCCGGTGCCGTCCTTCCAGAGAAGGTCATTGGCATCGTTCAGGTCGTGTCCACCCTTGCAGAGCACAGCGCAGTGATACCGCCGGCTGATGAGCTCAGCCGCGCGCTCCATATCCTCCGGGCTGCTGATGGGCATTTCCGCCAGGATCTCCGCCTCGGGAATGTTGGGCGTGGCCACCTCTGCCAGAGGCAGCAGCTCCGTTTTCAGGGCCTGCACCGCGTTCTCCTGCAGCAGGCGGGAGCCGGAGGTGGCTACCATCACGGGGTCAACCACGATGTGCCGGGCCCCATACTGGCGCAGCTTCTGTGCGATAACGGAGATCAGCTCCGAGGAGGACACCATACCGATCTTCACCGCATCGGGGAAAATATCGGTAAACACGGCGTCCAGCTGCGCGGATAGAAACGCGGGTGTGGAATCCAAAATGTCTGTGACGCCGGTAGTATTTTGGGCAGTCAGGGCCGTGATGGCGCTCATGGCGTATACACCGTGAGCGGACATGGTCTTGATATCTGCCTGGATACCGGCGCCTCCGCTGGAATCGCTTCCGGCGATGGATAATGCTGTTTTCATTGCTTTGCTCCTTTCTTCATGCAGCATTACTTTTATAGAGCGGCGGAAAGTGGTGCCCCCGATCTGCCGCTTGAAGGCCCCGGCACAGAGGCCGGGACAAGCTTCCGTATAGGGTTTTACAGGATATGCAGCTGCTCTGCCCGGGCGCGCAGGTCAAGGGCGGCCTGCCTGGGATCCTCCGCCTTCATAATGGCAGAAACCACGCAGATACCGGCAATGCCGGTGCCCTGCAGCACGTCGATATTGTCCCTGTTCAGTCCGCCGATGGCGTTGACCGGAATGGGGACCGCCTTGCATATATCTCTCAGGGTATCGGTGGATGTGAGGATGGTCTTCACCTTGGTCGTGGTGGGATAGATAGCCCCCACGCCCAGATAGTCCGCCCCCTGCTCATAGGCCTCCAGGGCCTGAGGCACGGTCTTTGCCGTAGCGCCGATGATCTTGTCCGGCCCCAGGATCTTTCTGGCAATGGAGACCGGCAGGTCGCTTTGCCCCAGGTGTACGCCCTCTGCATCGATGGCCATGGCAATGTCCAGCCGGTCGTCAATAAGCAGCGGCACGCCGTAGCGCAGCGTAAGCGCATGCACCTTTTCCGCCAGGGCCATGTACTCCCGGGTGGTCTTGTCCTTTTCCCGGATCTGCAGCAGGGTCACGCCCCCCTGCAGGGCCGCCTCGGTCCTGCGCAGGAATTCCTCCTGGCTGAAGCCGGTGCTGTCCGTGATAAAATACAGGCTGGTATCAAGCTTCTTCATTTCCGATCTCCTCCTGATCCATATATCGTTCTATCTCCGCCTCTCCCACTGTGGAGAGCATATCCAGCAGGCCCACCTGAAAGCTGCCGCTGCCGCTGTCCGTTTCCGCCAGCTGGCCGCAGATACCCAGCACTACGCAGGCGGTGACGGCGGCATCCATATCCGGCTGCGCCGCGAGATAGGCCGCTGTCAGCGCTCCCAGCATGCAGCCCGTTCCGGTGATCTCCGAGAGCTGCGGGGTCCCGTTTTTCACGTGGATCAGGCGCTCGCCGTCGGTGATGATGTCCACCTTTCCGCTGGCAAGGATCACCGTGCGGTACGCCCGTGCCAGATCCATAGCCGTGCGGTCCAGCGTCTGCACATCCAGCGCCGCATCCGCGTCCACCCCGGAGGAGCAGTAGTTCTCCCGGTACAGGGCGCGGATCTCTGAGTAATTTCCCTTGATAACGGCGGGTGTCGCCGCCTGCAGCAGCCGTCCGGTATATGACCGGCGCAGCCGAGAGCAGGCAACGCCCACCGCATCCAGCAGGATGGGTATCTTCCCCTCCCGGGCAGCTTGGGCCGACAGGTACATAGACTCCATGCGCACGTCGGTGATGTTTCCCAGATTCAGCATCAGGGCCCGGGCCGTGGCCGTGATCTCCTGTACCTCAGCCGGGTGCTCGGCCATAATAGGCCTCCCCCCTACCGCCAGGACCACGTTGGCGCACTGATGGATGGAGATGGGATTGGTGATGCAGTGGATCAGCGGCTTTTGGTCTCTGACCGCTCTGCAAATATCAGGAATTTTCCGCATCCTTTGTTTTCACCTTCTTGAGAACGTAATATAGGATCGATGCGGCAACGCAAACGCCCGGTGCCGCATAGGCCAGAATGTTCCAGATGGAGCCGGTGAGCTTGAAGATATTCGCGGCGATCTTGATGACTACGAACAAGATCGCGCCGAAGGCCGCAATAGTCAGTGAATCGGAGAGCACCGTGCTCTTATCGGTGTAGCTTCTGGCGTTCAGTTTCAGCTGGAGCTTGGTAAGCATGCCGTTGGATGCAATCTTGCGCAGGAACACATAGGCGATGCTGCCGCCGATGAGGGTGCCGCAGATAAAGGAGGGCACATAGAACATCCAGCTCAGCCCATCCCTGCCCCAGAGATAGGTCATCACAGGGTAGGACACGATGGCGCCGATGATGCCCGTGCCGATGACCTCGCCCACAACGGCGCAAATGATCTTACCCTTGGACATACGGTAAAACACACCGGACAGAAACGCGCCGAACACAGCGCCGGTCAGCGCCAGGGGCGGGATGCCCATGGTCGCCATGCGGATAATGCCGATAAGGGTGGCGCAGAGCAGCGAGTACCAGGGCCCCATAAAAACAGAGCAAACGATATTGATAAAGTGCGCCATGGGGCACATGCCCTCCACACGGAGGATGGGCGAGATAACGACACCCAGCGCAACGAGCATAGACAGTACGGTAAGCTTCAGAATACTATTGGATTTTTTCACTTGTAGTGCCTCTTTTCCTATTTTTATACGAAGCCATGACTTCGTTCGGTCGAGAATCCATTTTCTCCTCTCACCCCGAAACACGGGTTCCCTTCGCAAAATACAAGATACAAGGCGCTCCCCTTCTATCCGCCCGAAACCACTCGGGATAGGTCTCGTCACATCCTTTCACCGGCAATGCAAAAAACGGAAGCTGCCCGGTTTGGGTAACTTCCGCAAAAGAACATACAGGTATCCCTACGTTGGCATTATCCAAATCAGGTTATCGGTCGAAGGTTAAGCCTTCCTCTCAGCCTGTAACACAAGCTCCCGTCCGAAATTGTGCTGTTATTATACACCCCCCGGGGCCTGTTTGCAAGTGTCATCCGCCCAAATTATCACCCTGTCCGCAAAAAAATCCGTTGAATTCTCCCATATTTTCCCTGTTTCTCTCCGCTGTTTTTCCTTCGGCGGTTGCAGCCGGCGCAAAATTGCGCTATACTGTCTTCAATATCACCGCTATGCCATAAGGAGTAAAAATAAAATGGATTCTTTGACCCGCGGCATACGGGTGCTGCACCACAGCGCCATCCGTTTGGAAGATGCCCAAAAAGTGCTGTATTTCGATCCCTTCGGCCTGGAGCGCGCACCCCATGACGCCGATTATATCTTTGTCACCCACGACCATTACGACCATTTTTCTCCGGAGGATATCCGCCGCGTCGCCCGGCAGGACACCGTTCTCATTGTCCCCGAGAGTATCCGGGAGGTGGCCCGATCCGTTGACCTCCCCCTTCTGGCGGTAAAGCCCGGGCAGACCGCCGCGCTGCCGGGCATAGTTTTCCGCACCGTCCCGGCCTATAATCTGAACAAGCCCTTTCATCCCCGGGAAAACGGCTGGGTAGGCTATATCACAGAGGCCGACGGCCGGGTCTGCTATGTGGCAGGCGATACCGACTGCACACCGGAGGCCCTGTCCGTTCGCTGCGATGTTGCCCTCCTCCCCATCGGCGGCACCTACACCATGGACGCCCGGGAGGCAGCGGACCTGGCCCGCTCCATCCGGCTCCGGGTGGTCATCCCCACCCACTACGGAAGCGTAGTCGGCAGCCCCGAGGACGGTGCCCGTTTTGCCGCACTGCTGAAGGAGGATGTTCCCTGCCGCCTGCTGATGGAGCGTCCATAACGGCTGCGCGGCGGCAGGTATCCATACCCCTATCACTGAAAAAAACCTCTCCGGTCAGACCGGAGAGGTTTTTTGCATAATTAGTGGATCTTCCGATGATTGTCAGCGGCGTCGAGAGCCATGAGGGTCTTGACGGGATCCTTCACCTGAGCCAT